>NZ_JACDRR010000005.1:692989-817714 GCF_013449375.1 Pectobacterium sp. CFBP8739
GTTCCCTACGTTTTTTTATGGCTGCTTCCCCCGAATATCACTGAATTCTTCCCCTTCTGCGGCACACTGCGCAAAATATGACTTGTTCAACAACCTGAAACATTAACAGGCCGTGATTAAGGTAGGTTTATCACCTGATTTCATGATAAAAAGAAAACACGCCGCTTCCCGATGGGAATGTTAATTATTTCAAGAACTTTATGCCGAGGAAATCGGCATTGTTGAGGTTACGGTATGGTATGTCTGCATCAGACGATACCCTGCCAGATAACGTCCACTCGCAGGAGATTACCGTCAGATGTTAAAACGCGTTATCGCTGCCGTATTGCTTTGCACAGCCCATTTTGGGGTGCATGCCGAAACGATTGAAAACAGCGCCAGTTTTGCACTTTTGGGGGAGCCCAAATACGCTGAGAACTTCCGCCATTTTGATTATGTGAATCCCGATGCGCCCAAAGGCGGTAGCATCACTCTCAGCGCGCTAGGAACCTTTGACAACTTCAACCGTTACGCGCTACGCGGCGTGGCAGCGGCACGCACTGAACGCCTCTATGATTCGCTCTTTGTTTCTTCTGATGACGAACCCGGCAGTTATTATCCACTGGTTGCCCTGACAACACGCCATTCAGCGGATTTCCGCTGGATTGAAATCGAGATGAATCCCAAGGCCCGCTTTCATGACGGCTCACCGATCACCGCCGCTGACGTCGCGTTCACCTACAATATGTTTATGACGCAGGGTGTGCCGCAGTTCCGCATCTATTTTAAAGATGTCACCGCTAAGGCCGTTGCCCCGCTGACTGTGCGTTTCGATTTTCCCGTATCCGACAAAAACCGCATGTTCAGCCTGCTGACGCTGCCAATCATGCCGGAGAAGTTCTGGAAGAATCACAAATTCAACGAACCGCTAGCGTATCCGCCTCCGGCCAGTGGGCCTTACCGCATCACCGCCTATCGTACCGGACAATATGTCACCTATTCTCGCGTGAAAGACTATTGGGGTGCCGATCTACCGGTCAATAAAGGACAATACAATTTCGATAAAATTCGCTACGACTACTATATGGATGACAGTGTCGCGCTGGAGGCGTTTAAAGCCGGCGCTTTCGACCTGCGTGAGGAAGGTTCGCCAAAAAACTGGGCGACCCAATATCAGGGCGGTAACTTCGCGCGTGGCTACATCATCAAACAGGATCAGGTCAATCAATCCGCTCAGTCTACGCGCTGGCTGGTATTCAATACCCAACGCCCACTGTTTCAGGATCGACGCGTGCGTCAGGCGTTAGCGCTGGCATTTGACTTTAACTGGATGAACAAGGCGCTGTATTACAACGCCTATCAGCGTACCAACAGCTATTTCCAAAACACCGAGTATGCCGCTAAAGGCGAACCCAGTGCAGAAGAATTGGCCTGGCTGACGCCGCTGAAAGACAAGATACCCGCCGAGGTCTTTGGCCCCAGCTATCAACCGCCCTCTTCCGACGGCAGCGGCTATGATCGACAAAACTGGCTTAAGGCACTCAAACTGCTGGAAGAAGCCGGTTGGGAATTGAAAGATCAAAAGCTGGTCAATCGCAAAACCGGACAGCCATTTACGTTTGAACTGCTGTTGCCAAGCGCCGGCAACTCGCAGTATGTCCTGCCTTTTCAACAGAGCCTGAAAAAACTCGGTATCACCATGAACGTGCGTAACATCGACAGTACGCAGTTCAACAGCCGTCTGCGCAAGCGCGATTTAGATATGACGGCAACGGTGTACCCTGCGTTCATCTACCCCGATGACAGTCTGCAAATGCGCTGGAGCTCGCAGTATATCGACTCAACCTACAATACTTCCGGCGTCAGCGATCCCGCGATTGATTCGCTCATCGCAGAAATCGTTAAGCATCAGGGGCAGAAAGTCCCGTTGCTGTCATTAGGCCGCGCGCTGGACAGAGTCTTGACCTGGAATCAGCTTATGATTCCGATGTGGTATTCCAATCATGACCGCTTCGCCTACTGGAACAAATTTGCTATGCCCGCTGTGCGCCCTGCTTATTCACTGGGCTTCGATGGCTGGTGGTTCGATAACCAAAAGGCGGCTACGCTGCCTGCAGAGCGACGTTAAGGAATCAAAATGGGAACGTATCTGTTACGCCGCCTCTTGCTGGTTATTCCAACCCTGTGGGCAATCATCACAATTAATTTCTTCATTGTACAAATTGCCCCTGGCGGCCCGGTGGATCAGGCCATTGCGGCGATTGAGATGGGCCACGGCAGCGGTTATACCGCTAATAGCGGAATGGATGCCGGTATGGCACGGGCGGGCACCAGCGGCGCACCCAATATCGAGAACGCTTATCGCGGTTCACGCGGCCTCGACCCAGAAGTGATCGAAGAAATCACCAAACGCTATGGCTTCGATAAACCGATCCATGAGCGCTACTTTAAATTGCTGTGGGATTATGTCCGCTTTGACTTCGGCGACAGCCTGTTTCGCGGTTCTTCGGTGATGCAATTAATTAAAGAAAGCATGCCGGTTTCCATCACGCTGGGGCTGTGGAGTACGCTGATCGTCTACCTGATTTCCATTCCTCTTGGCATCAAAAAAGCCGTGAAGAACGGCACGCCATTCGATACCTGGAGCAGCACGTTAATCATTATCGGCTATGCCATTCCGGCGTTTTTGTTTGCGATCATTTTGATTGTGCTGTTCGCGGGGGGCAGTTACCTGGACTGGTTCCCGCTTCGAGGGCTGGTCTCCAGCAATTTTGATACCCTGCCGTGGTACAGCAAGATTACCGACTACCTGTGGCATATCGCCCTACCGGTTCTGGCTTCCGTCATTGGCGGTTTCGCCACGCTAACAATGCTCACCAAGAACTCGTTTATGGATGAAATTCGTAAGCAGTACGTGGTTACCGCGCGCGCTAAAGGGCTGGATGAAAAGAGTATTCTCTACCGCCATGTGTTCCGTAATGCCATGTTATTGGTTATCGCCGGCTTCCCCGCCACGTTTATCAGTATGTTTTTTACCGGATCACTACTGATTGAGGTGATGTTCTCCCTCAACGGGCTGGGCCTGTTGGGCTATGACGCCACGCTGCAACGTGACTATCCCGTCATGTTCGGTACGCTGTATATCTTCACGCTGATCGGCTTACTGCTGAACATCGTCAGCGACATGACTTATACGCTGGTGGATCCGCGTATCGATTTTGAGGGACGCCAATGAGCCGCTTAAGCCCGATTAATCAGGCGCGCTGGGCGCGTTTTAAAAGTAATCGTCGCGGTTACTGGTCGCTGTGGGTTTTCATGGTGCTGTTTATCGTCAGTCTGTTTTCCGAACTCATTGCCAATGATAAACCGCTGCTAGTGAAATATGACGGAGAGTTCTATACGCCGGTTCTCATTGATCACAGCGAGAGGACGTTCGGCGGACAGTTAGATACCACCGCTGACTTCCGCGATCCTTATATCGCCGAGCGTATCAGCAGCCACGGTTGGGCCATCTGGCCGCTGATTCACTACAGTTACGACACCATCAACTATGCCACTACAGCGTCCTTCCCCTCTGCACCAAACTGGCAGAACTGGCTGGGTACAGACAGCCAGGGGAAAGACGTGGTTGCACAGGTGCTGTATGGCTTCCGTATCTCACTGCTGTTCGGTCTGGCGCTTACGATCCTGTCCAGCGTGATTGGTATCGCCGTCGGGGCGACACAGGGTTATTACGGCGGGCGCCTCGACCTATGGGGCCAACGCTTTATCGAAGTCTGGTCAGGTATGCCGACATTATTTCTCATTATCCTGCTATCCAGCGTGATTCAGCCGGATTTCTGGTGGCTATTAGGCATTACCGTCCTTTTCGGCTGGATGAGTCTGGTTGGCGTGGTGCGAGCAGAATTTCTGCGTACCCG
Organism: Pectobacterium sp. CFBP8739; assembly: GCF_013449375.1. Taxonomy (GTDB): domain Bacteria; phylum Pseudomonadota; class Gammaproteobacteria; order Enterobacterales; family Enterobacteriaceae; genus Pectobacterium. The sequence goes on from NZ_JACDRR010000005.1 coordinate 696,889, forward strand.
AAATTTTGACTATATTCGCGCTGCACAGGCAATGGGCGTCAGCGACCGCGCGATTATGTTCCGCTGCATGCTGCCAAACGCGATGGTCGCCACGCTGACTTATCTGCCCTTCATTCTCTGCGGCTCGATTACCACGCTGACATCGCTGGACTTTCTCGGCTTTGGTCTGCCGATGGGCTCACCATCATTAGGCACCTTATTGCTGGAAGGGAAAAATAACCTTCAGGCGCCGTGGCTGGGCATTACCGTGTTTATGGTGCTTTCCATCGTGCTTTCCTTACTCATTTTTATCGGCGAAGCGGTGCGCGACGCCTTTGACCCCAGCAAGGCGCATTAATATGTCCAGTTCACCTTTATTGCAGATAGATAATCTCAGCATTGCCTTCCGCAAAGGCGAGCAGGAGCAGCGCGTTGTCGACCAGCTTTCACTGACGGTGGACTCGGGTGAGACGCTGGCGCTGGTCGGTGAGTCGGGTTCGGGGAAAAGCGTCACCGCGCTGTCGGTTTTGCGTTTGCTTCCCTCCCCACCCGTGGTTTATCCACAAGGGGATATCCGCTTCGCCGGACAATCGCTGTTGCATGCTGATGAAAAAACACTGCGTCAGATACGCGGAAACCGGATCGCGATGATCTTTCAGGAGCCGATGGTGTCGCTTAACCCTTTGCAAAGCATTGAGAAACAGCTGATTGAAGTGCTGTCGATCCACCGTGGGATGCGCACCGAGGTTGCCCGCAGCGAAGTCATCACCTGCCTGGATCGCGTAGGGATTCGGCAGGCGAAAAGCCGGTTGAACGACTTTCCACACCAGCTTTCCGGCGGGGAACGCCAGCGCGTCATGATTGCGATGGCGCTGCTGACACAGCCGGATTTGTTGATTGCCGATGAGCCCACAACGGCACTGGACGTGACCGTTCAGGCGCAAATATTGAAATTACTGAATGAGCTGAAACAGGAGTTGGGGATGAGTTTACTGTTCATCACCCATAACCTGAATATTGTCCGTCAGTTAGCGGATAGCGTATCGGTCATGAAAGCCGGTCAGGCCGTTGAGCATAATCGCTGCCAGCAGCTTTTCAGCGCACCGCAACACCCTTACACACGCCAATTGCTGGATGCAGAACCATCAGGCGAACCGCTTCCAGTAGAGGATGACGGCGAGCCACTCCTGCGGGTGGAAAAACTGCACGTTTCGTTTCCCATCAAACGCGGCCTGTTGCGCCGTACTGTTGACGAAAAGCAGGTAGTGAACAATATCAACTTCACCTTGAGACGTGGTGAAAGTCTGGGGCTAGTGGGGGAATCCGGTTCAGGAAAAAGCACGACCGGACTCGCGCTGCTGCGCCTGATTCAATCACGCGGCGATATCTGGTTTGACGGCCAGCCCTTGCAAGGGCTAACCCGTAAGCAAATGCTGCCTTTCCGCCATCGGATTCAGGTTGTCTTTCAGGATCCGAACTCCGCGCTGAACCCACGGCTGAATGTGGAGCAAATTATTGCTGAGGGATTAACCGTCCATCATAAGTTAAGCAAAGAGGCGCGCGACCAGCGTGTGGTTGAGGCGATGCAGGAAGTTGGGCTGGATCCTGCGACCCGCTACCGCTATCCCTCCGAATTTTCTGGCGGTCAGCGTCAGCGTATCGCTATCGCTCGCGCCCTAATACTGCAACCGGAGCTGCTGATCCTTGATGAACCGACATCATCACTGGACAGAACGGTTCAGGCGCAAATTCTGGCGTTGCTAAAGTCATTACAGAAAAAGCATAAAATCGCCTACCTGTTTATCAGCCATGATTTGCAGGTTATTCGCTCACTGTGCCATCAGGTTATTGTGCTACGACAAGGCGAAGTGGTTGAGCAAGGCGAATGTAAACAAGTCTTCACGCAACCTGCCGCAAATTACACGCGGGAATTACTACAGTTTTCATCCTACACGACGTAAACACCGTCGGCATAATGTGGGAATACCGCAGCGACTGCTGAGCTGACGCTGCGGTTTAAAAGGGGTATTGTGCCGATACGGACTCAGCGATAGCGACACCGACATTCTTCAAACGGCACATTGCCGTACTTTCATCATTGCGATGTAAAAATAGGCACGGTTCGCCTTCCCATTCCAGAACGGCGCATTCAACCTGAATCTCAGACAGAGACTGATGCAACTGGTGCATGATTTTCCATGCAATATCGCCGTCATGACTCAACAGCTTGAGGCCAATCAGGTTATTCTCTTCTTCTCTGCCGCTCAGCGGAATCGGTTCAACATTGACGCCTGCAAAACCCGATAACCAGCGATAACTTTGCGGCAAACGATGCACTACCGAAAGTTGGAAACTGTCCACTACTGTTTTCCTCAGGTGATAATTCACAAAATAGTAACATATTTATCATGATAGCGTGTTTACACCATTTCTCGCCACCTTTCGTGAACAAAAAAACAACAAACACGCTTTTTTCATATCGTGCTAGTAGCGAAAAAGCCTGATTGCAAGCACTATTAATGCCAAATTGATCACGAATCTTTCTTCTTTTCCGGCTATATGTAACCTTTTCTATTTAATATCTCAACTCTTTTCGACCCGTTAATTCACTTTCTGATCAACTATTTTACATTCACAAAACAAAATACCATAGCAGGTTGTCGCCGTCAGAAAGGAAATGAAGAAAGAAGAAAACAGACTCAGGTACAGGAATACCTTTCCTGCACCTGAGAAGAAAGGAAAATCAGGATGCGGAGGAACGGATTGCGTACAGATAAAGCAGAAAGGCCCCTATCGAACAGAGTGCCATTGATAGCACCATCGGCCAGGCGCTATTGAATGAAGCCAGAGATAGAATAACGCCCACAATCGCGCCCAGACCGAAGCGCAACGTGCCGGCCAACGACGAGGCCGTCCCTGCCATATGCGGGAAATCATCGAGAATCACCGCCATCGCATTCGACGCAACCATCGCAATACAGCCAACAAACAGCGCAACGCCAAATACCAACGGTAAGAACCCGAGATCGAACAGGCAGACAATCACCAGCCATATCCCCATCGCAAACTGGACCACCAGCCCCGCACGGAACATCGCCAGCGCGCCCAACCGCCGCACATTACGGCTGTTAAACAACGTCACCACAAACAGGAAGACGACGTTCAGAGCAAAGTAATAACCAAAATTCTGAGGCGACACACCATACAGATTGATATACACAAATGGCCCAGCGCTCAGGAAGGAAAACATGCCGCAAAACGACAGCCCGCTCGCCACCATATAGCTGAACACCCGCTTGTGGCGGAACAGGATGGCAAAATTCCCGATAGTGGTACGCAGATGAAATTTCTGCCGCTTCGCAGGCGGTAAGGTTTCTTTGATAAAAAAGAAAATCAACGCGGCTGCCAGAAAAGCCGCACCAGAGATCGTCCAGAAAATAGAATGCCAGCTAAACCACAACAGCAGCCAGCCGCCGGCAATCGGCGCAATGAGCGGCGCGACGGTCATCACCAACACGACAAACGACATCATGCGAGAAAAATCATCCCGTGAGAACATATCGCGCATCAGAGCATTAATTACCACCGCCGCGGCAGCGGCAGAAACCCCGTGCAAGAAACGCATGTAGATAAGCTGTTCTACCGTTTGTGCCAGCGCACAGGCCACGCCCGCAAACGCAAAAACCAGCGTACCGCCGAGGATCACAGGCTTGCGTCCTAGGCTATCCGCCATCGGCCCATAGAACATCTGGCCAATCGCAAAGCCCAGCACATAGGTACTGAGCGTCATTTGGACGTGTCCATCCCCCACGCCAAACTCGTTAGCAATGGTCGGTAATGCAGGTAAATACATATCGATGGCTAACGGCATTAGCATCGAAATCAGGCCAAGGATAAAAATCAGCCCAAGATGAGAAGAGCGGCGTAATTGCACTAATAACTCCAGATTAGAAAGAAGGTCATGCTATACAGCATTATTTTACGCTGGCGATCTCCTCATCGCTTAATTCTCGGAATTCCCCCGGTTCCAGTTCACTATCCAGCCAGATGTCGCCAATACGCTCGCGGTGTAGCTCCACAACCCGATTCCCCACCGCCGCAAACATCCTTTTCACCTGATGATAGCGACCTTCGCTAATGGTCAGTCGAACGACATGATCCGTTATCTTCTCAAGCGTAGCGGGTTTAGTGAGATTCTTCTCGTTATGTAACTGTACGCCCGCTGTAAATTGCGTGGCGGTATCTTCGGCCAGCGGTTGCTCCAGCGTCACTAGGTAGGTTTTTTCACACTGATGCTTAGGCGAAGTAATACGATGCGACCATTGTCCATCGTCCGTTAACAGCACCAGCCCCGTGGTGTCAATATCCAGTCGGCCTGCCGCATGCAGTTTGTGCGCCACCGGGACATCCATAAAATACAAAATGGTGGGATGATCGGGGTCGTCCGTTGAACAGACATAGCCCTGAGGCTTATTCAGCATGAAGTAGCGCGGGCCGGTTTGCTGTTCCAGCGGATTGCCATCAAATTCCACGTTATGCTCGGGGGATAGCTTGAACGCACCGCTCTTCACCACGTCACCGTCAACGGTCACACGCTGCGCACGCAGTTCACGCGCCACCAGAGAACGACTAATTCCCAGATGCTGGGATAAAAATTTGTCCAATCGCATTAAAGCTCACTACCTATCTCAAATAACAGCCAGTCTCAAATCATGAGACCCTAAATTGTGAGGGGATAGTATAACGAGGGTTTGTTCACGCGTCCTGCAATTCACCGCCCATAAGTGGCTCTTTTTAGCCGACCTTCAGGCTGCACAACCGTTGCTTATCCCTCGCACTGGGTATTATCAACAGGCATAATAAGGGCAATTTTTACATTTTAAGGATAACCCTATGTCATCTATTCACGGTCATGAAGTGTTGCAAATGATGATCGCATCCGGTGAATCATTTACCACCGAACAGCTGATTAGCACGATAGAAGCCCGCTTCGGCAGTGCTGCGCGTTTTCATACCTGTTCCGCCGAAAATATGACGGCCTCGATGCTGGTACAATTTCTGTCTGAACGTGGGAAATTTATCCCGCTCGATGCGGGCTTTACCACCAGCACCAGTAAAATCTGTCAGCACTAGTTATGTCGTTCACGCCGTCTGCCTCGTTCACACCGTCTTCCTCGTTCACACTACGGCCTTACCAGCGTGAGGCTGTTTCCGCCACCCTCGACTATTTTCGCCGCCATACCCAACCGGCCGTTATCGTTTTACCTACCGGTGCGGGAAAAAGTCTGGTCATCGCCGAACTGGCGCGACTGGCTCGCGGCCGTGTTCTGGTGCTGGCGCACGTTAAGGAACTGGTCGCGCAAAATCATGCCAAATACTGCGCTTGGGGGCTGGATGCGGATATCTTCGCCGCTGGGCTGCAACAGCGAGACAGTCAGGGGAAAGTGGTCTTTGGCAGCGTACAGTCTGTCGCACGGAACCTCGACCAGTTCGATAATGCGTTCTCTCTGTTGATCATTGATGAGTGTCACCGAATTAGCGATGACGATAACAGCCAATATCAACAAATCATCCAGCATCTGCAAAAAACCAATCCACAGCTGCGGCTACTCGGCTTAACCGCCACGCCTTATCGGCTTGGCAAAGGCTGGATATACCAATATCACTATCACGGTATGATACGTGGCGACGAGCGCTGTTTATTTCGCGACTGCATCTATGAGCTACCGCTGCGCTATATGATCAAACATGGCTTTCTGGTGCCGCCTGATCGGCTGGATATGCCGATAGTGCAATATGACTTCAGCAAGCTCGTCGCCCGCAGCAACGGGCTATTCAGTGAAGCTGACCTGAACCTCGAACTCAAACGTCAGCAGCGCATTACGCCGCACATCATCAGTCAGGTCATCGATTATGCGCAAACGCGGCGCGGTGCGATGATTTTTGCGTCCACCGTCGAACACGCCAAAGAAATTACGGCTTTATTACCGGTTGGTCAGGCGGCATTGGTCAGCGCCGATACGCCAGCAGCCGAGCGCGATGCGCTGATTGACGCCTTTAAACAACAGGCGCTGAAATATCTGGTCAACGTGGCGGTGCTAACAACGGGATTTGATGCCCCGCATGTCGATCTTATCGCCATCCTTCGCCCAACAGAGTCTATCAGCCTGTATCAGCAAATCGTCGGGCGCGGTTTACGCTTATATCCGGGGAAAACGGACTGTTTGATTTTGGATTACGCGGGCAACCCACACGATCTCTATACGCCAGAAGTCGGCAACAGCAAACCGCATGCCGGTAGCCAGCCAGTGCAGGTCTTCTGCCCTGCTTGCGGTTTTGCCAACCTCTTTTGGGGAAAAACCACTCCAGACGGCGATGTCATCGAACACTATGGCCGCCGCTGTCAGGGGTGGGACATGGCGGAAAACGGCCAACGCCAGCAATGTGATTTCCGGTTCCGGTTTAAAGTCTGCCCGCACTGCGGTGCGGAAAATGATATCGCGGCGCGGCGCTGCCACCAGTGTAACGAGGTGTTGGTCGATCCCGATGACATGCTGAAAGCAGCGCTTAAGCTGAAAGACGCTCTGGTTTTACGCTGTAGTGGCATGAGCTTCGAGCAGGGGCAAGATGCAAAAGGAGAATGGCTGAAAATCATCTACCACGATGAAGACGGGGCCGATGTGAGTGAACGTTTTCGCCTGCATTCCACCGCGCAGCGCCACGTTTTCCTGCAACAATTTTTACGCGTTCATCAACGCGCGCCGGGAACACCGTTTAACTGGCAGCATGCCGCCGACGTTATCAAGCAGCAGGCCTTACTGCGTGCTCCCGATTTTGTTGTCGCTCGCAAACACGGAACATTCTGGCAAATCCGTGAAAAGCTCTTTGACTATCAGGGGCGTTTCCGTCGCGCCAATGAGCTCCGCGGCTAAGGTATACTCTAAATAATTCGAGTTTCAGGAAGGCGGCAAGTGAGGGAATCCCGATGAGCTTACTCAGGTAAGTGATTCGGGTGACAGAACGCTGCCAACGCACATGAAACTTGAAGTATGACGAGTAATTCCGAGATTCATTTGCCCGCAGAGCCATATTCCGCTAGAATTCAGCCCGCTTTTGTTCGCAAAAGCTGAATAACCCCGCCTGCTGCTGGGTCGCCTGTAGCAGGGTTACTTTATATAAGTAGAGAATAAAATGATTACTATCAAAGCAGAAGTACGTAAGGATCAGGGTAAGGGTGCGAGCCGCCGCCTGCGTTCCGCTGGTAAATTCCCAGCCATCGTTTACGGTGGTTCAGAAGCACCAGTTTCTATCGAACTGGATCACGACTCAGTGAAAAACCAAGAAGCGAAAGAAGGCTTCTACGGTACTGCACTGACTCTGTCTATCGATGGCAAAGAAGTACAAGTTAAAGTTCAGGCTGTACAACGTCACGTTTACAAGCCAAAACTGACTCACATCGACTTCGTTCGCGTTTAGTTCGCGTTGAAGTTGTTTTCCGGGACGCCGGAAAAGAAGAACGCCGCTTATGCGGCGTTTTTTTTATCACAAATTCAAGTCATTCAGACGACTTACCGCTGCTTGTCCGACGCTGTAACTGATCACGCAAGTTCGGTGGTGTGCCTTTAATCGTCAACGTATCCGTCGCCGGATCCCAGAAAATCCGCTCACCGAGCAATAGCGCATCAAAATTCAGGCTGATGCCACCGCCGCTGCCGGCAAATTTGGTTAACTGGCGCAGTGTTCCACGATCGGCAGGGAAGCTCTCTTCCAGCTCATAACCCTGTTCAGTTGAAAACTGCTGAAAAGTTTTCTCACCCAGAGGTGGTAATTCCTGCGACAGCGATGCCAGCTCGATTTCCTCACCGGACTGCAATTGCTCATTACAGTAGCTATACACCTGCTGACGGTAATTCTGACGCTCGTTTTTATCTAACTGCGCTTCATCACAATACTCATCGACCGCTTTCAACAAGCCACGGTTTTGCGCTTTGGTATCCAGCCCTTCTGACGCGGCCAGAAAATCCATGAAGAAGTCAGAGACTTTTCGCCCGACGCGGCCTTTCAGGAACGTCAGATAGCGCGTAGATTCTGGATTGGTTTCCCATTCGGTCAAATCGATACGTGCAACGATATCGGCATGATTGATATCCAGATAATGCGTGGTGCTGATATCCAGCTGCTCATTAACCCGCATACTATTGCAGCTATTAAGCACCGATATCAGTAAATACTCGACCGCCAGATAACGGTACTGGCAAAACAACACAATACCGCCCTCGGCAAACGGGTACTTCGCCAGCTCGTCACGCAGGCGCCCGGTGGCCGCGCGGGAGAAACTCAGAAAGTCCTCATCCCCTTTGCGACAGGCTCGCAGCGCATCTGCCAGCTCACTTTGCTCATTAAACAGCCCATAGGCCTTACTTTTGGCGCTGTAGACGCGATGCAGTTCAGCCATCATCTCTTCGACTGCCGCGTTGGTCGACAGCAGGGTATCACGCAACACCATTTCCAGCGTTTGTTCGTCACGTTTAATCAGCTGATGCAGGGCAATCTGGGCGATATCCAGACTCATGATAAACTCTCCTTTTGGCAAGGCGCGTATTCAAACACTGATGCGGACAGCCCGCAACACATAAAGCCGCCCTTCATACCTTACACGCGCTAAGCGTCTACACTACTTATTGATAAAAGTCCGTTTATTGATAAAAGTCCGTTTGGGATAAAAGTACGGTAATGATAAAAGTGCGGAAAAGCATAAGCCTATACGGTAAGATAAGCGACTTTACCAGCTTGAGATACGCCATTTTATGCCACAATCATCCCGTTATAGTGACGAACACGTTGAACAACTGCTTTCTGAGATGGTCAATGTTCTGGAAAAACACCGCGCCCCGACCGATCTTGCTTTGATGGTGCTCGGTAATATGGTGACAAACCTGATTAACACCAGCATAGCGCCTGCGCAACGTCAGGTTATGGCGCGTTCTTTCGCTGAAGCCCTACAAGCTTCGATTAAAAAAGCCGATAAAGCTCACTAAGTTTTGACCAACGTATGGTAACCAACCGTCAGCGCTACCGCGAAAAAGTCTCCCAGATGATCAGTTGGGGACACTGGTTCGCCTTGTTCAACATTTTGCTCACTTTGGGGCTGGGTAGCCGCTATCTGTTTGTTGCCGATTGGCCGACCTCCCTGTTCGGTCGAATTTACGCGCTAGTTAGCTGGCTCGGTCATTTCAGTTTTATCGTCTTTGCCGCCTATCTGCTGGTCATCTTCCCGCTCACATTTATTGTGATGTCGCAGCGCCTGCTGAGGTTCCTGTCTGCGGCGCTGGCAACGGCTGGGCTGACGATACTGTTAGTGGATGTTGAGGTCTTTACACGGTTTCACCTGCACCTCAACAGCACCGTCTGGGAACTTGTCGTCAACCCGGGGCAAGGCGAAATTGCCCGCGACTGGCAGTGGATGTTTATTGGCATTCCGTTAATTTTCATGGTGGAAATGCTGTTCGGCACCTGGTGCTGGCAAAAATTACGCAGCCTGAATCGCCGCCACTTTGGCAAACCGCTGGCGGGCGTTTTCATCTCGGCGTTCTTTGCGTCACACCTGATATATATCTGGGCCGATGCCAATTTCTATCGCCCGATTACAATGCAACGCGCCAATCTGCCGCTGTCTTATCCGATGACAGCCCGCAAGTTTCTGGAGAAACATGGTCTGCTGGATGCACAGGAATATCAGCGCCGGCTAACGCAGCAGGGTAATCCTGAAGCCATAATGGTGGAGTATCCGCTCAATAACATCACCTTCCGCGATAACGGCAGCGGCTACAACCTGCTGATGGTGATGATCGACGATACCCCACCTGATGTAATGCAGAATCGCATGCCGAGCCTGTCACATTTCGCCGCAGAAAATGTGCGCTTCAGCGATCATTATGATTCAGGTTCACAGCCAGATGCCGCCTTGTTTAACCTGTTTTACGGCCTCTCGACGACCTATATGGATGGTGTACTGAGCGCACGTAAACCTTCAGCATTAATCACCGCATTAAGCCAGCAGGGCTATCAGTTCGGGCTCTTTTCGACGAACGGCTTCAACAGCCCGCTCTATCGCCAAGCGCTTCTTTCTGATTTCTCCTTGCCTGCACCACAGCAGCAAAGCGGCGATATCATCATCGCGCAGTGGCAGGAGTGGCTCAACCGCGATAATAACCCTGCCCCTTGGTTCTCTTACATTGAACTCAGCAGCGCGCCGAAACCCGCAGATGGCAAAGGGACAGAACCCAATGCCCGTGTAAATATTCAGGACGTTGACCGCCAGATCGGCCACATTATTCGCACCCTGCAGGAAAAAAACATTCTGGATAATACCGTCGTCATCATAACAACGGCACAAAACCAGAATGCCAACACCGGCAATGCGGCACGTTTTGTGCGAAGCCAGTGGCAAACGCCGCTCATTGTTCATTGGCCGAAGACTCCTGCGCAGACTATTACGAAAATGACGGACAACAAGGACGTCATGACCACGCTGATGCAGCGCCTGCTCCATGTTAAAAACAGCACAGATGATTATTCACAGGGTGAAGACCTCTTCTCTGCCCAACGACGCTCTCCGTGGTTGATTAACGGCAATGGCGGCACGCTGATAATCACAACGCAGGATCAGCTCATTGTGTTGGAAAGCAACGGCAACTACCGGGCTTACGACATGGAGGGAAATCGGCTGAATGATGAAAAACCACAGCTTGCCCTGCTCTTGCAGGTACTAACGGATGAAAGGCGCTTTATTGCCAACTAACTGCCTAAATCTAAAGCAGTCGTTCCATCAGGCTATTGCAATAAGGTCAGGAAAAGGTAGTATAAATGCCCATAGCATCGGCACGTAGCGCAGCCTGGTAGCGCACCGTCATGGGGTGTCGGGGGTCGGAGGTTCAAATCCTCTCGTGCCGACCAAATACATATTCGGTAAGTATCGTTTACTACCGGAAACCCCACAAGAACCCGCATTCTCACTGAGTTTGCGGGTTTTTTGTTGCCTGTTATCTATCGGCATACCCCGTTTACAGCCGGAAAGTTTGGTTATACGTTTAGTTATACCGCCCCATATACCTACAAAAGCGTATAACTACGATGGCTCGTATAACTACCCCGCTGACCAATACCGAGATCAAAGCCGCCAAACCTGCCGAGAAGGAATATACGCTACAGGACGGGGATGGGTTATATTGTAAGCATCTGTAGTTGCCCCCACTATCCCAACATCATCGCCTACCGTGTGAAAGATAATATGATCCAGATTCTGTGCGTCTTTTATACGCACAGGCGTTTACCATCAAAATGGTGAACTACCGTCTTTTTGAATTTTAACGCGCGCACATCCATCAACTAACCGCTACGCCGCCATGAAAGACGATAAAAAACATAACCAACAATCAAGACCGTCCGCCTAGGGAGGAAAACGTACCGATGCAGGCGCTCCCATGGGTAACACCAATGCGGTGAAACATGGGGAACGCAGCCGTCAGGCATTCTTTCCTTTGGCGGGGGATGATGGGCGATTCACGCAGTTACAATTGCTACAAGTAAGAAACCAACTCCTTGCTGAACGTGTCGGCGAGTTGATGCACAGATCGCTTTCTTTGCAACGTGGTGTAATAAGACGGGTATGTATTAATCAAAAACACCATTGATGACTGCCGTCACAATAGAGGTACTTAATGCAATGAGAACAAGGTCTTTACCCACAGCTCGCCACTCATAACCAACATAATGAGGCAAGTCTCGAATCATCGAAGCAGGTAATGTTTTCTTCGCAATACCTGGTGGCAATGGTTTCCCACGAACCACATTCTTAGCAATCCCCGGAGGAAGCGATTGATACCCTACCAGACCATAAGTCAGCGCAAGGGAGCGAGCCTGAGAGAAACTGATATCAGCATCGACACGGTTTAGTCTGGCTTCATTTTTACGCTTTCCGTGATCGTCATTTCCCTTTCCAGAACTATGACTTTTATTGCCATGAACACCGCTATTACCGTGACTTCCTCCATTACCGTTACTAGGGTTGGCATAAATCGGTGCAGAAAAAACCGAAAGAGAAATAGCCGCTATCAGTGCAGTGTTGAGAGAGCAACGCTTGAACATGTCCTTTATTCCTTGGAATAAGGTATATCTATTCAAGATAGGTCAAGATCGCTGCCTAAACAATCTCATGATTTCTTATTTTAAATACCTTCACATCAAACGGATAAAATAAAAGTGGGGAGTTAGTGAACCAGTCGCCCATCAATTGGCGACTGTACTAATGTGATGCACAAAATTTGTGCATATCGGGTGAGAGACACTTCATTGCCCGTAAGAAAGATATGTTATGGTGAATTCATGATTAACCTTCACCGTCACACTGTTAGCAGTATCTCACTTAGTTTTTCGTCCTGAGAGAAAAAAGGTTCATGCCCTGCATCAAGTGTGTAAATGGTACCGACATTCGCTTTTTCAGCCATTTTCTGCTGAAGTTTGGGAGAGATAGCGAGGTCTTGCGTGCAAACAATGTAAGCTTTTGGCAAATTGATGAATCCTTCTGTCCATGTGACGGTTTCAGTCAAAGGCTGAATGGGTTGCGGTTTAAACTGTGCAAGGAGAGAATCAGTGTCATTTTCCGCATCGTCATTGAAGAACGTAGATGCAATTTTTTCAGGGACTAATACCAAAACGCCTTTATCAAGGAGAGGCTGTACAATCGGCCCTTCAGTCCCCAGTTTCTTGCTTTGTTCAGCCAACATAGCGACAGATTCACCATTTTGCGGAAGCATTGCGCAAACGTAGATGAGTTTTTCAAACAAATCGGGGGCGAGTGATGCCGCTAACGTGATCGCGGCCCCTCCCATGCTATGACCGACCAGCGTCACTTTTCCCTGAACGGACAGCGCGCGAGCCGCGTCAATAATTTTACGGGCATAAGCATCGAGTGACACGGCCGTAACCGGCGTCTGATCCTCACCACTTCCAGGAAGATCGATGGCTTTTACTGTATTGCCGTCAACTTTCAGCTTCGGTTGTACTGTGTTCCAGACCCATGCACCCTGCCATGCTCCGTGTATCAGCAAAAAATTTTTGGACATGTTTAGCTACCTTATTCGATATAAGTAGCACTATTAGGGCCCAGAGTCATGCCAAAAAACAGATACAGTTAATCCCGATAAAGCCATAACAGTGACTTTCCGCATAAAACCAGCACAGAAAAATAATTTGCGCCAGATGGTGGGATTAACTAAATCAAGGGCTAATCGCCGTACTCTGATTTCCGTACTCCAGATTAGCCCCTCACCTCAATCCACAACAAACAGCTTCGCCCCCGTCTCCGTGTAGGAGCGATGGGCTTCTGCGTTATCCGCAACCTGATAACTCATTCCCGGTTTGAGGACAAAAACACGACCATCGTCCAATTCCGTATGAAGCTCGCCTTCAAGGCACAGCAGAATATGCCCTTTTGAGCACCAGTGATCGGCAAGGTAACCAGGTGTATATTCCACAATACGCACCCGAATATTATCAAAACGCTGCGTTCGCCAGTAGGCGATTCCCGTCTCCCCTTGATGCTCAGTGGGTTCTATTTTCGACCAGTCAGTCGTACCAAACGGAATGTTTTTCATATCCATATTACTGCCCCTATTTTTGGTGGTTAACACTCCGCTAACTATCTCGGCAAATCAGCGCTTGGTTGCTCGGTTCCACGGCATTTTCATTAACAGCCTTGCCATCCCGCAAAAACCGGTCATCCCAGCAAACAGCAACCCTGCTCCTACAAAGCCAGAGAGCAGGAAGAAAGCGCTGTTTACGCTGTAACCCAGTAATACACCACTCAGAATCAGTACGCCAGCGGCGATTTGAACCTGCCGCATGAGGTCAATTGGTTGCTTATGATTCACCTCTGTCGGAAATCCCGCCTTTTTCCATGCCGTCATTCCCCCTTCCAGAAGAAAAACCGCTGCGGGTGAAGCCGCCTGTGCCAGCAGGCCAGCATTCTGTTCCGAACGCATGCCGGATAAGCAGTGGAAAATCACCGTTTTTCCTTCCCTAGCATCGTTAGGGAGGACATACCCGGCGGAAGAATTCAGCGGATGCAGTTTCGCCTGCGCAATATGCTCGCGGGCGTACTCTTCCGGCTGGCGAATATCAATGAGTATCGCCTCTTCATCTAATAACTTGCGGGCTTGGATGGGTGAGATAGCAAGTGGCGTTGGCATGATCGTGATCCTCTTTTGAGCTGCTGAAACCCGTCATAATACAACCATTCAACATGGCGTTAAGCCGACAAGAAGGTGATATCGCTGATGATCTGCGTCTCACCACTAATTTAGATTAATCTAATAAAGCAAAATCTAAATTAAATAGTGCGCACGTGCAACAACTTTCCATGCTGGGAAAGCAATCCAGGCTGGACATCAATTTGGCGGCTGATACTCTGTAAATAGGAACGCTATTTTAAAAAACAGCCATGCTGCTGCGATCGCACAAAATAGAGTCGTAACTGCATGGATAAGTCACTGTGTGAAACGGTATGAGTAAGTACCGTGCAACATGATGCTATTTGCGAGCCACCACTTTGTGGCTCTGTTTACCGTACTGACAGGGAAACTTGAGATACTTCCAAGACCGTTTCATGAAAAAATTAAAAGATACAGACTGGTATAAAAAGCGTTACTCCAACCGCGTACTCTTCTGGAGAGAAATCTCACCGCTCGCCTTCCCTATCTTTATTGAAGGCCTTTGCGTCGTGTTGATGGGAGTCTTCAGCACCTTCCTAGTCAGTTGGCTAGGTAAAGAGGCCATGGCGGCTGTCGGCTTGGCTGACAGCTTCAATATGGTCATCATCGCATTCTTCACCGCCGTCGCGTTGGGGACTGCCGTTGTTGTCGCGTTCAGCCTGGGGCAACGCAATAGAAAGCAGGCGCGTTCTGCGGCTCGCCAGTCAATGTCATTACTGGTTCTGTCATCATTTCTGCTAGTCGCGCTGGTTGAATTCGCCGGTTCGGCGATTATCGATCTGATCGCAGGGCAGGCCGACGCACAGGTTAAAGCACTAGCCCTCACGTTCCTGCGCTGGACCGTGTGGGGATATCCAGCTGTCGCCATCGCGCTGGTAGGCTGTGGCGCGTTGCGGGGCGCGGGCAATACCAAGTTGCCCATGGTCATCAACATTGGGATGAATATCCTCAACATTGCCATCAGTAGCCTGCTGATTTACGGTGCCTTTTCCTGGGATGGCTTAGGATTTATTGGTGCCGGCATCGGGATCACCATTTCACGCTATATCGGTGCAGTATTCGTGATTTTAACGCTGATGCACGGTTTTAACGGCGCGTTGCGTATTCCCTTCAAGTCTTACTTTGCACCTTTTACCCTGACGATTCTCTATGAAGTGCTCAGTATCGGTATTCCCGCCAGCATAGAATCGGTGATGTTTAACATCGGCAAGCTGATCACTCAACGCTTTGTCGCGGGTATGGGAACCGAAGTCATTGCCGGAAACTTTATTGCTTTCTCTATCTCAACGCTGATCAACCTTCCCGGCAATTCGCTCGGCGCCGCCGCCACGATTATCGTTGGCACACGACTGGGTAAAGGCCAGATTATGCAGTCCACACGCCAGTTGAAGCACATATTCTGGCTGTCCAATATTGGGCTATGCGTACTTGCCGTACTGTCGGTGCCCAGCGCCAGCTTTTTGGCATCGTTTTACACCGATGAGCCGGAAGTTATCGAAGTGGCAAAACATCTCCTGTGGCTCAACGCGCTATTTATGCCAATTTGGGCCGCGTCTTGGGTGCTCCCTGCCGGTCTGAAAGGCGCGAAAGATGCCAGCTATACCATGTGGGTGGCAATGGCTGGTATGTGGGGATGTCGGGTCATCGCGGGATATATCCTCGGCGTGATGCTCGGTTTTGGCGTGATCGGCGTGTGGATGGGGATGTTCTTTGATTGGATTGTACGCGGCTTCTTTTATTACCGCCGCCTGATGAGCGGGCGCTGGCTATGGCGTTATCGCACACCAACAAATTGATGATAGCGAGCGGGTTTCCGCTCGCTGGCAACACCACAAACCGCTTAGCGACTCAGGCTTTTCACCGGAGCAAAGCGGGTCGCCATGATAATCAACACGACCACACCGACAGTCATAATCATCCAAGCCTGCTCCAAACCCGCCGTATGCTGACGAATGAAGCCAGCCAGCAGCGGCATCAGGCTGGCAAGGATGTAGCCGCCGCCCTGCACAAAGCCCATCAGTGAACCGGTTTTATGTGATTCGGTTACCTGATCCAACGCCACAATCAGCGATAGCGGGAACAGCGCACCAATGCCAATGCCCAGCATGATAATAATGGGATATGTAAACGTCAGCGGTGCCACAATCAACCCAATCATTCCCACCAGCATCACGGTCAGGATAGGAAGCAGCAACTTGCGGCGATCGGGAAAGCGGTTGATAAACGTGGACACCAGCAAGCCGGAAATCACCTCCGTCAGCGTTAATCCGCCCAACATCAGGCCGCTTTGCGTCGCATCGAGCCCTAGTTGAATGTAATACGGTGGCAGCCATGCCAGCACCAGCGTATATGCGCCCGTACCAATACCGAAGAACACCATCAGCAGCCAATCCATCCCGCTTCTACGCGTCGCCAGAACAGCCGCTGCCTCCTGCTTCGCGGTATACGCTTTAGGCACACACCACCAGGCCACTGTGGCAATCAACGCCACAATTCCCCAGCAGGCCAGCGCGCTTTGCCAGCCCCATACATTTGCCAGCGGAGAAACCGATGAAGCCGCAAACGCCGCGCCAGTCATAATCGCCGTAGTATAAAACCCCATCAGAAGACTGCTATGACGGCCAAAATGGAGTTTGATAAACGACGGCACCAGCGCCTGAATTAAGGCAATCCCGCCCCCAGCAAGCGCGGCGCTCACCAGCAGAGCCATGCCGCTATTCAGCCACCAGCGTACACCACACGCCAAGGCAATCACCACAATACCCAATGTGATGCCCCGATACTCCCCCAGACGTGCCTGCAACTGACCGCCATATAACGCACACCACCCCATCGCGAACACGGGGAGCGTGGTTAACATGCCCGCCATGCTGTCATCCAGACCCGTTGCGGCCTGAATCTGATTCAGCAACGGGCCAATCCCCGCCAGTACGGGGCGTAAATTCAATCCCAACAGGATAATCGTGAAGAAAAGAAAAGCCCGCGTGCGGGCCGTTGATGTCACTACCATGTATAACCTCAATAGCTTGAGCAAGTCACTACTGCCTGATGATCAACATCTTCACACAAAGAATCTTAACGTCAAGATAAAATCTTATAACAGATCAACAGGGTGGCTTTTGCTCAATGGCAACAAGAATAACCGGATATCGACCGACTAGAAAATGGCGGCTAATGACGGGCGAAACTCGTCACTGCTTTGACAAACAGCCATAAAAATGCCGTTTGCGATGACCCGCAAGGGGGTGGGCAGGAAGCTCCCCATAAAAAAATCCGCCCTGAAAAGAGCGGATTCTTCCGACACATCTAACAACCAATGCTGAGGGTAAACCCCCTACAGGGTTAGATTAGAAACGGTAACCTACGCCAACAGCCCAAGCACCAACGTCAACACTGCGGATACGGCTTTGTTCGTAACCGACATCCAGAGCAACGTCTTGGATTGGGTTGAACTGAACACCAGCACCGTAGGTGAAGCCATAATCGTCATTGCTGCTGTTGTTCAGACCGTTGGTCGCGTTATTGGTAACTTTACCATGGCTGAAACCGACAACACCGTACAGGCTTGCCCAGTCATTCAGACGGTAAGCTGGGCCCGCAGTAAAGCCCATGTACTGGCCTTTGCTGTACAGACCGTCATCGCTACCATTTTTTTCCAGGTAGGTGAAAGAGCTAATAACGCCCAGTGGGTTATTATCTTGCTCATAACGATATTTCAAGTTAAAGCCTTTAACTTTATTTTGTACGCCCTGAGCATCACCTTGAGCATAACCAGCAGAGACAGTGCTTTGACCAGCAAATGCAGAACCTGCGCCAACGGCTAATACACAAGCCAGAGCGGAAAGACACGCGATTTTTTTCATATTTACAGCCTCAAATTCATTTTATGAAATGACTAACTAACGCCGTAAATATAACAAAGAAATTCGAGGCTTACCGCCCTATAAATATTTATCAATTAGCCTTTAGATGTAACAAATATTGTCAAATCAAACCTATCACGCTAATTACATTAGCTTTTTTATTGTGACAGTTAGATTGAAAATAAATTCACCTCAAGGCTGTAAAACAGACGATTCTTAATTTCCCGCTCAGTTTGTATGCGTTTTGAATTGAGCAAAAATAAAACAATTAAATGATGCGTAAATAAAGGTCAATAAAAGTCAACTCATACCAGACAAACTGTTTACAATTGGGTATAATAGCAACGGAATGTTATACCTATTTTAAGGCCAAAAGAATGACCTTATTTTCCCACCGCTCGTCATCATTTGTACCCGTATTGCTCATCATTATCTCAATGCTTTCTATCCAAAGCGGTGCGGCTCTGGCCAAGAGTCTGTTTCCACTCATTGGCGCAACGGGCGTAACCGCGTTACGCCTGAGTATAGGTACGATCATTCTGTGCATCATCTTCAAGCCGTGGCGGATGCGCTTTAGCAGTAACCGCCTGCCATTGCTGGTTTATGGCATCACGCTAGGTGGGATGAACTTTCTATTTTACCTCTCATTACAGACGGTACCGCTCGGCATTGCTGTCGCACTGGAATTCACTGGCCCACTTGCCGTTGCGATGCTAGCCTCACGCAGACCTATTGATTTTCTGTGGGTTTTTCTTGCCGTTGCTGGTCTGTGGTTCTTATTACCGCTGGGTCACAATATCGGCAATGTTGATCTGATGGGGGCAGCTTGCGCCGTGGGTGCCGGTGCATGCTGGGCGCTCTATATTCTGTTTGGGCAAAAAGCAGGGGCGAATCATGGGCCTGGCACCGTCGCCATAGGATCCTGCATTGCCGCACTGATTTTCTGCCCTATCGGTGCATATTACGCAGAGAGCACGCTGTTTTCGTTATCAATGCTTCCGCTCGGTATTGCCGTCGCGATTCTGTCCACCGCGCTCCCTTATTCTCTGGAAATGGTGGCATTGACTCGTCTGCCTGCCAGAACGTTCAGCACACTGATGAGTATGGAACCCGCTATTGCCGCCCTCTCCGGGATTCTTTTTCTCGGCGAACATTTATCGTTTATTCAGTGGATGGCGCTGATCTTTATTATCATCGCGTCAATCGGCGCAACGCTGACAATAAAACCGGCGGGTGACGCCAAAGTAACGACTCAAGCCGAATGAAGGCGTATTTCCTTGGGAAGGTGTTGCAGGAAAGCTTCACATTCTCGAGGAGAACGCAACGTAATAAAGTGAATATGCTGATAACGCGGATCGGCTAAATCCGCCAAATACCGTTTCCGGTTTCTTGAATAGGTTTTTATTGTCCAGATAATAATGGAATCCCGACTAAAGAAACTGCGGAGAAAAGATTCTTTATTCCCTGTGCCGCTCCAGAGCTCCTCTTTACGCCATGCCCGAACACAGGCACGCCGTACCGCCTGAAAAAGCGTACGGCTAAAACTGTAATCGACCCAAATCACGACATCAATATTGCGCCATTTGATCTCACGCGTTCGATTATAGTTGCCATCCAACACCCAACTTTCAGGTTCCAGTGCGCTTTCAAGTCGTTGAAAAAAATCGATATCCGTCCGCTCCTGCCAGTCTTTCAGCCAGAACAACGCATCCATTTCAATGTACGGAATAACCAACTTTTCAGACAAACAGCGAGCAAGTGTCGATTTACCACTTCCACTGGTACCAATAATATTTACTCTCATTCTGCACGACTCCCTTTACTCCACATCATATGTTTTAAGGAGAAAACAACGAGGACATTCTATTTCAATCAGAATGACGGGCGAATAATAACTATTTTCACCTAAGTGAAAATGATATTTATCAATATATGAGATGATATTTCAAGCGTAATTAAAACATTGCACTTACATGCTGGGTTATTGCATTACCGATATCAGATAAATCCTGACTACAAATACCCATAATATCGTTATGCTAAAGCTATTCATTCGATAGGTGATTCTTTTCAATATTCATTTTTATCACTGCTATAATTAATCACGTTGAACAGTAAGACTATGAATAATTAAAGAGAGGATAACTATTATGTCTACCGCCAAACTCGTGAAATCAGCACCGTCCGCACTGCTTTACACTCGCAATGATTTGGATGATAGCGTTAAGACCTCGACGATCGCGCTGTTAAACCAAATTGTTGTTGATTTTATCGACCTGTCGTTGATTACTAAACAGGCACATTGGAACATGCGCGGTGCAAATTTTATCGCCGTTCATGAAATGCTGGATGGCTTCCGCACCTCGATTATTGACCATCAAGACACTATCGCTGAGCGCGTAGTGCAAATAGGCGGCGTCGCGCTGGGTACCGTACAAATTGTGGGTAAACAAACCTCGCTGAAAAGCTATCCAACTAACATCCATAGCGTTCAGGATCATCTGAAGGCGCTGGCAGAGCGTTATGCGATTGTTGCCAACAACGTACGCAAAGCAATTGGCAAAACGGAAGATGAGGCCTCTGCGGACATCCTGACCGCCGCATCGCGCGATCTGGATCAGTTCCTGTGGTTCATTGAATCAAACATTGAATAATCAGCGTCATCATCCGACGGACGCTTTCAAGGCTGCTTCAGCAGCCTTTTTACTGCGATTTCCCCCGCTCAATCTGCCCCCTTTTCTGGTACAACCTGCACAAACCACGCATTTTATCCGTTAAGATGCTCAAAAAATTAGCTTTTGCCTGCATTAATTTGACATAACACCAATCAACGGTTGTTTCCCTCGTATAAATCAGTTAATCATAGCAGCGCCTTGCCTGAGCGAATCGGAGGTGAAAATTTCACCGCTGGCAGGGCAATAAATAAAAGCAACAGGTTAAGCACAACGCAGGGTAACTGGCTCAGGCTTCATTTTTGTGTGATGTACTATGCTTAAAATACCTGTAAAACAAAGCTTAAAACGCCTGTAAAACAAAAAGCTCCCACAACTGCTAATAGGAAGGATTTAATGAAATCACTACTTAAGGCCTCTTTGGCTGCACTGACACTGATGATGAGTGTATCTAGCTATGCTGCTGAGAAAGAACTGATTGTCGCCACAGACACCGCTTTCGTCCCTTTTGAGTTCAAACAAGGCGACAAGTATGTCGGTTTTGACATCGACCTCTGGGATGCCATCGCTAAACAGCTCAACCTGAAGTACACCCTGAAGCCAATGGACTTCGGCGGCATTATTCCTGCACTGCAAACGCGTAACATCGATCTGGCGTTGGCAGGCATTACCATTACTGAAGAGCGCAAAAAAGCAATCGATTTCTCTGACGGCTACTACAACAGCGGCCTGCTGGTGATGGTCAAAGCAGACAACAACGACATCAAAGGCGAGCAGGATTTAGCCGGTAAAGTGCTGGCGGTGAAGAGCGGTACCGGTTCTGTTGATTACGCGAAAGCCAATATCAAAACCAAAGATCTGCGCCAGTTCCCGAACATCGACAACGCCTATATGGAACTGGGCACCAACCGTGCTGACGCCGTGCTGCACGATACCCCAAATATCCTCTACTTCATCAAAACCGCAGGCAATGGCCAGTTTAAAGCGGTAGGTGACTCCATTAAAGCCCAGCAATACGGCATCGCGTTCCCGAAAGGCAGCAACGAACTGCGTGAAAAAGTGAATGGCGCCCTGAAAACACTGCGTGAAAACGGCACTTATGCTGAGATCTACAAGAAGTGGTTTGGCGTAGAACCTAAGTAATTGCCGATTTAATCTGGAGATATTCCATGCAGTTTGACTGGAGTGCCATTTGGCCTTCTCTGCCCCTCCTGATGGAAGGGGCAAAAATGACGTTGTTGATTTCTGTTCTGGGTCTGCTTGGCGGCCTGGTAATTGGCGTGGTCGCGGGTTTTGCCCGCGCCTACGGCGGCTGGTTTTCCAGCCGCATTTCGCTCGTTTTCATTGAAATTATTCGCGGTACCCCGATTGTTGTGCAGGTGATGTTTATTTACTTCGCCCTGCCGATGATTTTCACGTCCGTGCGGATTGACCCTTTTGCCGCCGCCGTGGTGACCATCATGATTAACTCCGGTGCTTACATCGCGGAAATTACGCGTGGTTCGGTGTTGTCAATTCACAACGGCTTTCGCGAAGCGGGTCTGGCGCTTGGGCTGTCTCGTCGTGCGACGCTGCGCCATGTGATTGCTCCGCTTGCTCTGCGCCGCATGCTGCCGCCGCTGGGTAACCAGTGGATTATCAGCATCAAAGATACCTCGCTATTTATTGTTATCGGCGTGGCTGAATTGACACGTTCTGGGCAAGAAATCATCGCGGGTAACTTCCGTGCGCTGGAAATCTGGACTGCGGTTGCCATTATTTACCTGTGCATCACGCTGATCCTCAGCTTTATTCTGCGTCGTCTGGAAAGAAGACTTAAGATTATATGATTGAATTTAAAAACGTATCCAAACACTTTGGCAAGACACAGGTCTTACACAATATCGATCTCACTATCGGCCAGGGTGAAGTGGTGGTCATTATCGGGCCTTCCGGTTCGGGCAAATCTACCCTTCTGCGCTGCATCAATAAGCTGGAAGAAATTACCAGCGGCGAATTGATTGTTGACGGCCTTAAAGTGAACGATCCTCGCGTTGACGAGCGTTTAATCCGTCAGGAAGCCGGGATGGTATTCCAGCAGTTTTATCTGTTCCCGCATCTTACCGCGTTGGAAAACGTCGCATTCGGCCCTATTCGGGTACGCGGCGCGAATAAAGCTGATGCTGAGAAACTAGCGCTGGAATTGCTGGCGAAAGTGGGTCTGTCAGAACGCGCGCATCACTACCCTTCCGAGCTTTCAGGCGGTCAACAGCAGCGTGTCGCTATCGCCCGCGCGTTAGCAGTTAAACCGAAGCTGATGCTGTTTGATGAGCCGACGTCAGCCCTCGACCCAGAACTGCGTCACGAAGTGCTGACCGTCATGAAAGATTTGGCCGAAGAAGGCATGACGATGGTTATCGTCACCCACGAAGTGGGCTTTGCCCATAAAGTGGCTTCACGTCTGATTTTTATTGATAAAGGTCGCATCGCCGAAGATGGCGATCCGGAAACGCTGATTACGAATCCGCCCAGCGACCGCCTGCGCGAATTCTTGCAACACGTATCTTGATCACCAAGGGGGCTTTCGCCCCCTTGTTCTTACTCGCTATGTTAGCGAACATTATGCCTCTGAGCGTGGATATTCCCGCTCAATAAACGCCGCAAAATCCTGGCACATCTTCTCATCCCCTTGCGCATTATCCGCCAGCACGCGGCTACCATCGACCACGCGAATGTGAGCTGACAGATCGAAATCCGCTGCAGGCTGAGGACGCGCAGCGGACTGCGCCATCGTGTCCTTCGCCTGTTGCCAGGCTTCATCGACCGTCAGATTACAGGCCTGCGCCAGATAAGCGGGGTTGAACCCCTCACCAGTCAGACTACGCAGCGTATCATCATGGCTGACGCTATTACCCGGTTGCCAATAGTGCTGTGCCAAATCGGGGCCAATCGCCGGGTTATCCGTCAGATAGCCGTCGCGTTGCAAGAAATAGCTGCGCGTCTGCTCCACCGCCATCAGCGCCAGCAGATAGCCCTGATAAGAGCACGCCGACTCCATAGACAACAAATGGGGGATCGCCAGCGTCGGACGCGGGCTACCGCTAATACCCAAAATACGCTGTTCGGTATCGCGTGCCAGTTTTGTCATGGCTTCCGGCGTACGCGCTTCGTCATCCCATGAATAGAGTTGCCACTCGAAATACGGCACCAGCAGGATGTGTCGCTCATTGAAAGCGCGCATCGGCTGCTGTGTACTGATATCCGCGCGGATCAATTCATCAGGAATCGTCTCTCCCTGCGCATTCTTGGCATAGCGTTTTAACCAGTCAGCGTCACCCAGCAGACTGTCGCAGAACATGGACTGTGTTTCCGCATACGCCATTGAGGTAGGCGGGAATTCCTGTGAAAAACAGGGCGCATTCTGCCGGATATTGGCGAAATGCGCCGCGTGTCCACCTTCATGAAACAGCGTATTAATGCCGCTGGATCCGCTGCCAATTTGATCCGGTTTTGCCAGGCTGGTGAAGTTGATCCGTGCCGGCACCCATTTTCCTTCCTGAACAAAGGGCGGTACTGGGCCGTGCATAAAGCCATTCTCGTATTTACCTTTACGCACCAGCAAATCAAGCTGCATTTCTGCACCGTTAAACCCAATGCGCAAACGTTTAAAACTGTTGATCCAACGTTCCAGCGACGCAGAGAAAGGGAAATAGGGATCGAGCTGGCGCGTTACATCACCCGCGCTGGCATAGCGAATATTCCACGGTTGCAGCGCATCTTCACCCTTTTCATGCACCAGGTTTTTCAGGCTACGGGAATTTGCTTCACGAGTCTGTTCTTCAAACGGATCGAGGATGGCAAAAAGCTGCTCCGGCGTCATCCGCTCTGTTTTGTTGACCTTATAGTCAAAATAGTTCCTGTAACCCATCTGGCGAGCAAAGCGGTTACGTAGTGAAATCAGCTCGGGGAAGCCGTTCTGCAACAGCCACTGCTCCAGATCGCGCAATGCCTGCTGAGAACTCTGACGATAGGCTTCGGTATCATTGGTCGCCTGATTAGTCAGCAGCTCCCCGAGCGAAGCGGAAACCCGTTCACCCTTCGCATCCAGATGCGTCATTTCATAGGATTTACGCTTGGCGTATAGCGCACTTTCGGCGGCAATGATCTCATCCATCAGCGCCTGAGCCTGTGGATCTTCAATCACATTACAATCGAAAAACCGATACCAGCCTTGCAAGCCGTGCAACAGCGCCTGCTGTTGTTCAGCACGCGGACGGTTTTCCAGTGTTGCGATATGGGTTCTCAGTTCAGCCAGACGCTGCGGTTGAGAAATAAAGCGCTTATACGCACTCTCTGCCGCCGAGAAACGCTCGGACACCTCATCGTTGCCCGTTCCCATATACAGTTGCCAAAACAGCTCTTCTTTCGCTTGATGAACCGTAAGATAGTCGCGATTCAAGGCATTAAAATAGTCCGCTACCTGTTGCATGCTATTCCTTCTTTCTTCCAATGACAGCCGTCTGGCTGTGTGAAGTAACGCGATAAACCGTGGTCGAATAATGCGCTCCAACCAATCAGCCAAGACGCTTCTTGATCGTGGCGACCGCTTGTTCCATTGTCGCCGCTTCGCCAGCAGCCACCAGGCAGCACGCCAGTTGCAGACGAATCGCCTGCGGTATGGCAATTTCACCCGTCAGGCACTGCACCGTCCAGCGCGCGGTAGTGACGGCATCCTTTGCAATCGGCAAGGCATTGGGTGCGACGCTGATATCCTGCCGCAGTTGCAACACGTTAGTATGTTGCTGATGAATAAAATGAATCTCCGGGCAGCGCTGCGGGTTGGCATAAACCTCCCCCTCCGTGCCATGCATCAAAAGCGCACGCCCGTTGATATCGTTAAAAAATGTTCCCACGCGGGAAACATATTCAGGGTGAGAAACGCTGGCGACGCGTAGCGCGTCGCTTTCACCAAACGGCGTCGCCACCTTGGCCAGCGTGTGGCTGCTGTTACGCACGCCCATACGCCAACGTAGCTGTAACTGGCGATCGATGGCCGGGCATAATGTCGAGACAGGGATAAATACTGGACTACCGTTATCAAGCTCCTGTTGAGCCTGTTCAGCGTTCTCTGCAATCGTCACGCCGAGGTTACGCAAAATCTCCGCGCTGGTGACGCGAGTCGGGTCCTCGCTCACGCCATGTACCAATACCGGAAAACCCAGTTTTGCCAGCAGCAGCGCTAACAGAGGGGTCAGGTTCGCCTGCTTGCGCGCTCCATTATAGCTGGGAAGCACGATGGGCATAGGAAAGCCAGCAGGCGGAGTCAGACGCAATACCTGTTCGTTCATCGCCTGATAAAAACCCAACATCTCGGCTTCTGATTCACCTTTGATGCGAAATGCAATCAACAACCCACCGAGTTCCAGATCCGGCACGTCACCGCGCAGCATCGCGCTATACAGTTCATAAGCCGTGGCCTGATCGACATCACGCGCATGATTCTTCCCGCGCCCCACTTCTTTGATAATTTTGGTGTAATCCATGTTGGCCTCTCATTTGCGGCGACACAGTAAAGAACTTATCAATGAAAATAACATGTTTGGCGGGGTTCTGGTGATTCTGGCGCAAAGGAAATTGCTATTGCGCCGCGTTTTAGCCGAGTAAGAAAGAAAAAATACCCTCCAAGCGTCTAAGTATCAATGCTGGCAGCTAGGCAGCAAAAATGCATGCCTTCGACTGCAATACAAGTATCAGGGCAGTCAAATCAATCGCACTACGTCCTGAATTTAGCAACTTAAGAAGAAAAAAATGAGCTGAAAGCGTGGAGAACTTACCGCTTACAGCTCAGTCGAGTTGATGTTAATTCGCCAGAAAATACTTTCCCTGATATACCATCAGTAAAATAGATTAAGCATGAATACGGCCATTTTATGGCCGTTTTTTACTTGTCATCTGGACTTTTATTTTCCTCAACAATATCTAACATTTCTTTCTCTGAAACTGTTATTACATCTTCAGGGTAATTTTTGGGATCTCCGCCTATGTAAAACAGCTTCTCATTTCTAGAGTAAAAAAAATTATTTTCTTCGTTAATCATTAAACAACCTCCCACAGTTCCCATTTAGAAATAGCACCTGATTGTAAATTTTGTCCGAAAGCAAAGACATCAATTAATATTGTGGAGTTTCCATAAAAGCGAGTTATAGAACGAAGTTCTGCACTTGCCCCCCAACTACAGTTATTTGGATTGCTAGTTTTAATTTCAACACCGTCTGAAGAAAGTACCACAGCATATTTTTTTAAATCATGTATCCATGATGTTGTTGCTACCCCTGTGTCAATTGTTCCAACAAAAGATTTTGTTTGAGAATTGACAAGAGGGTAACTTACCGTTCCACTTGCTACCTTATTCCATCTGGAAGCAATGTTAATATCAGCAGTACCGTCAAAAACCACGCCATTAATTTTCCTAGCTACCGCAAGCTTAGTTGCAGCTACAGCAGTGCCGTTAGCAGGTAATGCCCCAACGTCTTCAGCTGTAGGTTTGTTTTGAGTATTATATTCTTCACTCCACTCTGACCATGAAGCAGAAGACACATAATAGAAACGACGGAATAATTTATTGCTATTGTAGGGGCGATATTCCTGAGTGACGCCATTCGAGCCATTTGCTGAATTAAGATAAACAAATAAAGACCCAGCAAATGCTATTGGGTAGTGATGCTCTGGTGTTGCATAAGCATCATATACATTACAGTAAGATCCAGGTGTAAATACATTGTTTAAATCCTGAGATAATCCGCCGTGGAATGCAATTGCACCAATTTCATCTGCTGTCGGCTTATCCTGATCGCTATAAATACGCGCCCATGGCTTTTCAAAACCGTAGTCATCACGAGAACTTCGATACTTTAATCCACCGTTAGCATAATTGAAATGAAATTGGGCTGCTGATGCAGATCCTGTATTTAACCCCATATGCCAAATAAGAGAAGTATCCCCTTCATTTTGTTTAACATAAGCCCCAGAGGGGCTATTCCACCCAAGGTCATCATTTTTATAAACAACACCTGATGAACCCTGCCTGACATAATTATTGTCGGCATTTTCTTTTGTTATAGCGCCAATCGTTGATGGGGTTAGGTTCGCTGAATGATATAATTTAACGGGCTGACGCCATTCACCTGCGTATTGTTTCTGTATATAAAAATCATTAGATGGCATCGCCATGTCATTATCGAAAAGAACGAAACCATATTGATTACTATCCCCACCAACACCCGCACGATGACGCACTGAAATATATGACAGCCATTTACCATTTTCTAATGATAACGAGCCAACCTCTTGGTTTTCTGACCATCTAGCAGGAAGTTGGCTGGCTAGAATTTCGGTTGGCTCAGCATTTTTAACAGCCCCAATATCCGCAGCAGTGGGTCTATGCTGGGTATTATAATCTCGCCGCCATCCGGGAAAATAATCTTTGCCATTGAACACATATGTAAACTGTGAATTTTCATAATGGTCCGGTCGTGGTGAAGTCGACGGGGTTGTCACCCTTAATGTGTGATTACCATCGTTACCAAATACTTCAACGACAGCTCCTGTAAGATTAATATGACCACACCCAGTATCAGTAATCGTTCGATTTCTTGCGTATGTCCATGACCCTCTGCATACCCAGTATGGATGGGAAAATGCACCACGCTCACGCAACCAGTCGATCAAATTAGCCGTTGTCCACTCGCCTTCCACACCACCAATATCAATCGCAGCACTATAGGCTCGGCCCGAACCCATGTTTCTGTTAAATAACTCCCTGTCTGGAATATCCGCACCATTCTTGGATTTTTCCAACGCCCCCACAGCAAGATTAACCGTTTCACTCAAACCGAGGTTTGCGGGAGTCAATGCGATATTGGCCGTACCATCAAACGGGACGCCGTTGATGGTGCGGGGCGTCGCCAGTTTTGCCGCCGCCTGAGCGACGGCCTTCTCTGG
Source organism: Pectobacterium sp. CFBP8739 (assembly GCF_013449375.1). GTDB lineage: Bacteria > Pseudomonadota > Gammaproteobacteria > Enterobacterales > Enterobacteriaceae > Pectobacterium. The sequence continues at coordinate 725,653 of NZ_JACDRR010000005.1, forward strand.
TAATGCACCAATATCGGCCGCAGTCGGTTTATTCTTCGTATTGTAATCACGTCGCCAACCAGGAGAATAATCAACACCATTATAGACATAAGTAAATTGTGCATTCGCTGAATCACTAAGCCCAGCTGGCGTTGTTGAAGGCGTTGTGATCCTGATTGTCGTGGCGTCGTTTTGCCCCATGACCTCAACAACAGAGCCAGCCAGTGGTATCTGGCCACACTCAGTGTCAGAGATGATTTTATTGTGGGCGTATGACCACGAACCACGACACACCCAATAGGCGTGAACAAAGGCACCCTGACTTTCTAACCAGCCAATAAACTCAGCCGTTGTCCATAAACCGGCGCTTCCTCCAATAGGGATAGAAGAACTGTATGCACGCGATGAACCCAGATTGCGGTTAAATAGTTCTCTATCCTGAATATCCGCCCCGTTCTGATCCTTCGCCAGTTTCGTCGCACCAACCGATTTCACAAACGCCGTCGTTGCCACCTGCTGACTATTACTATCCGTTGCAGGCGTTGGCGCTTTCGGTATGCCGGTAAAGGTCGGATTCGCCTTCGGCGCATATTGCGTATGCGGATCGGCGGCGGCGGCGTGTGTCGCCAGATCGCTGCCCGTTTTTTCCTGCTCTTTTTTCAAATAGCGGGTACGACTGGCCAATTCTTTAGCCTGTCGGTTTGAGACGCCATCTGGTCCACCCACGACCGGATCCGACGTTTCGATTTGGTAAATGCCGTCAACCCATTGCGGGTTCTCTGACAAATTCGCCATGTTCAAGCGCTCCCATGATTGTAGTTACTGTCGTATGTCGCCGTCCGGTTGTAGCGGATAGGCACTTCCCAATATTCGATGCTGGCCAGGTGACACCGTGCCGGGGCAAACATCCCAATGGCATTGCGTAACATTCTGGCCTGATCGTTGGTAATCGGTTGTTTTAGCAGCACGCGATAAACCGCCCACGCCGCTTTGTCGCCGTGTACATAAAGGTTGTTGTAGGTGGTTTCCCCGTCGTAACTCAGGCGACCGATGTTCTCAATCAGCGTACTCTCGCCGAAGCCGAAACGGCGGATGATCTCTTTAATGCTCCACGGCGTTCCTTTGCTGCGATGCAGATCGATAGCGGCCTTGATCAACGCACGTTTGGAATCATCCGATTCCGCCAGTTCCCATCCGTCGCCAAACAGCGAGAACTGTTCAGCTAGCAAGGGCAATGCGCTGCTATCGGCAATATCGATCAGATAAACCAGTAAGGTATTCAGATCGATGTCATCGAAGCGGTCGGCTAACTCCGCCAACGAGCGAAAACGGGCATCGGCAGCCAGCGGCGGTGGCAGCAGTCGTAATGAATCAGCCATTCGACACCCCGACGACGCTGACATTGATGCCCGTGCAGTTCGCCCATTCGCTGTCATCAAGCACCATCAATGACGGTGAAACGAGTTCCACCTGATACACGCCGGGAATGGAAAGCGTGGCGATAATCTGGCTCGGAACAATATCGCGCCCCAATGTGGCGGTACGGGTTTCAACCCAGGCTTGCACGGCTTTCTCCGCCGCAGCCTGAACGACACTAGCCTGTTCACCGTTGAACAGCGTCAATTTGGCGTTGATGGCGTAATCCACCTGCGTGGGGGATTTAGCGGAAACAAAATCCGTCAGCGGGCGCACCTGTTCGTCGGAGCAAAAGCTTTCCACCAGCGAGAGCAGGCTGTTGTCCGGCAGACCAGTGCTGAGCAACGGGTACAGCACCACCTCACCCGGTTCCGGTGACATCACCGCGACATCAACAATGTTTTGGTGCGCCCGCATCGCATGGAAGCGATACGCCAGTTTCGATCCCGCGGTGCTAAACGATTCCGGCGCCAGTTGAACGCGTTCCCGCAGGCGATCGTCATCCTCTTCCGCAGACCCACCGCTGCTTTTGGTGATATTGACGACACGTAAATCGCTGTCACCAATCTCATCCAGCAGCGTACTGATCTGGGCTGGCAGCCAGTCATTGCCCACTTCGCCACTTTCGGTACAGGTCGCCATTACAGTGACGCCGCTGCCGTTCGCTCTCAGCAGCGCATCGCTGTCGGTAGTGAAAATCACGCTGTCCGATGCGCTAACGCGGGTGCCTGCTGGAATCAGCAAATCGCTGACTAACGGCGCTTCGGGGGTAAAACGCAGCTCTGCACGCGCCGGCTGCGCCGCCAAACGGGAGACGCCGACCAGTTCTGCCAGATAATCCAGCATCGGCGCACGAGCAAACGCGACCAGGTTCTGCTTGGCGGCTTCCTGGACCGCGCTACGCAATAAAGTTTCCCGGTAAGCAAAGAGGTTGATCAGCAGGCGTTCGGCCTGCGCCGGATAGAGTGTTTTCCCTGAGTCAGCTTCATATTTCGCGATCATTTCGGCAGTAATCTTCGCCGCGTCGCGTTCAATAAAATTGGGTTCTGTCAGCGCCATAACAACTCCGTGGTCTGTGTCGCGCCGTTAGCGGTTTTCCAGCTAATGTGCAGCGTCAGGTGAGCCCCATTCACAGAAGGTTTAACTGCCAGTAACTGGCAGCGAGGTTCCCATCGTTTGATCGCTTCTACCGATTCCCTGACGACATGCGGGATCGCACGATCGATCGGATAATCGAGATACAGATGTAGATTGCTACCAAAGTCAGGCCGATGTGGGTCGCTGCCGCAGGGTGTCCGCAGGATGATGTGAATCGCCTGCATGATATCTGCCGTTCCTTCGACGATTTCGCCAGAACGTTGCAGCGCCGGTTGCCAAAAAACAGATTGAGTTTTCATAGGGGGCTATTGTCGCCCCCGGTGAGAGGAAGGAATATTAAAGCGGTTTAGAGAACGTGCTAGTGCGAGTGGTGATTGGAGTTGCCGCCGGCATCCATGACGCTGCCGCTGGCGCTGATGTTGCCGGAGATACTGACATCACCACTGAGGCTGGCGCCGCCGGAACCGGACATCCCGTTCTCGTAGGTGAGCTGTCCTTGTACCAGCAGCCTACCCGTCACCGTCGTCTCTGGCGCATTGATAGTGACTTTCTGAGCGTTAACCACCACATCAGTGCCGCTGCTGATTGCAATATGCTGCACGCCGCCGTTGATCGTTAACGTATGCGTTCGGCGATCGTATTCAATGTGCGCGCCGTCAGCGAACGTTACCGCCCTTTTGTCCTTATCTGCCAGCGCTGGCACATCAACAGCGGAGTAAATCGCACCCAGAACCAGACCATCTTCGCCGTTGCCGTCCAGCAGAACTTCGACCTGTTCGCCAATATCTGGCAACCAGTAATCCTTATTGTTCTGCGTATTGCGCTGTAATACCGGTAGCCAGGCCGTTCGCAGATTGTCGCACTCAGGTAAACGGACGCGCACCATAACGCGAACCTCATCCAGCGCACTGATCGTGCCAATTCGACGAGATAAACTCATAACCCCACCTCCTTCTTACTCTTAACCGTTTGTGTTGTCTGGCTGCCATCAGGATGGTAAGTCACCAGCGTTTTTCCGCTGTCCGGCTTACGCTTGCCTGCCGTAATCGGTCCGCGCGTCACACCGATCTCGGAGGTATAACCACTACCCCGTTCCAGAACATGGCGAGCCGATTCGATCAACCACTGACCAGAAAGCTGGCCAAACGACACCAGTTCAACTTTATTCCCCGCCGCCAACTGTGGGCTGCCCATCAGCGTCATCGATCCCGTTTGCTGCTTTTCGTTATGCGCATCCAACGCGGCATCCGTTTTCATCCGCACGCCAGAGGCATCCGCCGCGCGGGCGTTAACTTTCAGCGTATCCGCACTGGTCTCGGCGCCAGCAGACTTCATTTCGCTTTTCACGCCTCCGTCAGCTTCATAAACCATCAGTTTCTTTTCACTCCCTTTCTGATATTTCGTCTTGGCGTTTTTATAGACGTGGCTGATGGTGTCGCGCAGTGAAAAACGCGCGACATCCGTTGGCTTGATTTGTCGAACAGGCGCCTGGCTGCGCAGCGTTGCCAAATGGGAAAAAATCAGTTGGTCGCTGACCACTTTCACAACATAGCCATATTCGCTGGCGAGCCGCTTTAGAAAAGCGACATCCGTTTCCGCATATTGCGTAACACGATCGATCTTGATGATTTGAATCTTGCCTACCAGCATCAACTGATGTTTTTTCGCGATGCGTGTCGCAATGGCGGCTAGCGTTGTATCTTCAAAACCGCGGTTTGACTTGGTTCGCAATGCACGGTTGACCGATGTCGCGACGCCGCGAATCATCACTTCGCTGGGCGGTGCGCTAACCTCAATCTCATCTATCGAGAACGTGCCGCAGTTAAACAGCGTTTCACCGCGATAGCCTAGCTTGAGCGATAACGTATCGCCCGTACCGGGATACCACTTATCCATCCAGCGGCCATCGGTATCGTCGAGCCTGACCTCGATCGAATCCGATTCATTCTTGATGCTGTCGGTATACGTCACGCTGGTGACATATGGCGCGATATCATTGGTAATGTCTTTCTGCTGATACCACAGGGTGAATGCGGGTTGCAGCACGTCCGACACGGCGGGCGAGAGCAAGGTGAGTTCTTCCGTTAACGCAGCCATGGTGGGGTGTCCTCCGCGTTGCTGGCTTCTGCTTGTTCAATAATCGGAATCAGCACCACCAGGCCTGATGGCAACAGCGGCACAATCGGAATATGCGGATTCGCGGCAATGATCCGCGGATAACCGAGCGGATCGCCGTAATACCGATAGGACAAGGTATCCCAGCGTTCGCCTTGTGTAGTGATATGTTCAAGGTGCATATGCTTCAACCCTCTTCACAATTTCCGCCGTCAGTTTGCTCAGCGCAGGTTCCGCGCCTTTAAACGTGTCGCTAGCTGCATCAACATGTTTACTGATGGCTTCCACCCTCTCGATGACGTTTTTACTGTCGACGCCCTGCAACAAGTCAGCAACTTGCCTGACCTGTTTCAGTACATCATTCGCCGCTTTATTCACCGCCGTAATTTCAGGCATCATCTTCTCTGCCTGAACGGCGGCATCAGAAATGGCTTCTGCCGTTTTTTTAAACGCGGGCTCCACCTCACTTAACGGCGTCAATACATTCCCGACTTGCGTTAACAGCCCAGGAACTTGCAACAGCGCCGTTTTGGGATTTTTCTTCATCCGTTTGACAATCTGCACCGTGGTTTTCGCCGCTTTAAAGGCAGACTGCGCCTTCTTGGCATACGTAACGGCCGTACGTAACGAGGTCGCAAAGTCGTTCACTTTCTCGACAGCCTTGGTGATTGCACTGACGTTAGGAACAGGCGTCTGTATCGCCGGCGGCTTGAGCGGATTCTTCGGATCACCAATGTATTCGCGCAGCGTCAGCTCAGCATTCATAGCCAATACGTTGCCCTTCGCGTCGGTATGCTGGCTTGTCGAGGTCAGTGCAGTAATCACAAACCAGCCGCGATAATCCCCATTACCGAAGACCAACGCCATCGCCTGATGCGCTCGCATCGCCTCATTCAACCGCTTCAGTTCCACATCCGGCGTGCAATATTGCTGGTGAAACACCAGGCTAATGCGAATTTCGTCCAGCTTCGCGCCGATGAATTGCAGACCAGGTTTACCTTCAATACGGCTATGTTCGGCGTAATCTGCCCCGAATGACGTATTAAAGCCGTCCCAATAGGCGGTTACTTTAAATTCAATATATCCTAATACCGCAAACATCAGGCATACCCCCTGCGCTCACGCTGAGTGAGCAGCTTGTTCAACATATTTTCCAGTTCATTCATGCTAAGCGTCAGCGTCTTCGTCATTTCAGGCGTTGGCGCGGCCTTCTGGCCGTTGAGATAAATGGTGGGTGAGAAAGCGACCTGAACACGTTCGGAAGGGACTGCGCTGACTAACTTACCTTTCGCTCCACCGACAGATGATGTCATTGCAACCCGCTGTTGCGGGGTTGCTACGGACGCCACGTCCTTTTCAACCTTAGGTGATTCAACATGCTGCATCGGCTGTAGCGACAATGCAGATAATTGAGTGGGTTGCAGAACGGGTGGAGTCATAACACTGGCAGCCACAGATTGACCGCTGGCTTCTACAGACACGTTCTTCGAGCCGATACCCAGAAAGTCTTTAACGCTATCGGGAATAAACTCATCGATCGTTTTCAGGACATTTTTTAGCTCGGGGAAATAACTGACCAGCCCCTTAACCAGGGAATCAATAATCACGCCACCGAGCTCACTGAGGCTGCCGGGAAGCTGGATCCCTAGTTCGCTAACGGTATCAGCAAAGATGGAATACAGCACACCGTAGGGTGACCAATCGAGCAGTAAAGCGGTAATACCTACTATGCCACCGGATACCGCATTACTGAGCGCTTCCAGACCCACATCGAAAGCATTACCAATTTTTGAACCGAGATCTTTGAAAAATGCAGCGATTGGATCAAAGTAGTAGTAAATCAAAGCAACTACCCCCACAATCGCGGTAATTATCCAGCCAATTGGTGTTGTCAGCAGCAAACGCCCCAGCACCAATATTGCTCGGCCTGCCATCATCAAGCCGCTGCGTAACACACCGCCAAGCATGCGCCCTAATGTTCCGGCTCCGCCAACCAACCAGTTCAGCGCCACTCCCACACCTTGTAATACGCCCGTCGTTCTTAATCCCGCATTGAACAATTGCCAGCCGCGCTGAATTTGCAAAACACCGCCCCAAACGCTCTGCAAAGGTGATAACAGCGTGGTCATCCCCAGCTTCGCCCCGCTCAATGCCATTCTGAACGCGAAGAAACCGGCAACGGCCATCACGATCCCGCGAACCAGTTCAGGGTTCGCTGCCGTCCAGGTCACCAATTGATCCAAAATAGGAATCAGTATGTCGCTCAAGGAAACCAATACCGGCGTCAGTGCTTCTCCCACATTGAGCGCAATGTTCATCACTGACGTTGTCATTCGATTCCAGCGCGCGGTTAATGTGTCATTCTGTCGGGCGAAGTCGAGCTCCAGCGTTTGTGTGGCCGCCGGGCTATTCATCCGCTGCTGGTTTGCTTGATAGCTCTGCCAGTTCTGTTTCATCGACATCGCATGATTGACCGCTTCTGGTGTGCGGAACACCTCCTGCAAGCCGTAGCGCTGCATTAAACTTTGCTGTGCGTCGACGTTGCCCGCTTTGCTGGCCCTATCCCACAGTTGCTGGAATTGGCTACCTTTGCTGTCGATGAATCGGTTACTAATCTGAACCGCTGCGTCGTACTGTGAATAGCCGCCTTTCATATAGCTTTTTAGCGATGCGTTATAATCTACGCCCGCGTTGTAGTAACTGTCGGCAATATCGGTTCGTCCCACAGCATTCATGAAACTCCCCAGTCGAGCCGCCGTGTTCGCTTCCGTATCTATGCCTTTTGTCGCACTCAGACTGGAAACTAACTGACTCAGCGCCTGATTGCCCGTCGCCCCCATCGCCGTAAATCCTGGAGCCAGCGCAGTCGCATATTGCGCCATCGACGCCATGGAAAACCCTTGCTTAGTCCCCGCCAGCATGTGGGAGAAGGATTCCTCCAGCGCTTTCGCCCCTTTCAGGTTAAACACGCCATCCAATGTGGCCGAAAGCGCGGTAAGATCGGAAAGCGCCGCGCCAGAGGTCGTTGACGTTTTCCCCAGCACCTCGGCTACATCCGTTACCTGATCCGGTGACATACCGCGATCAAGCAGCTGTCCAGCACTGCTAAGCAACGCATCCGGCGTTTGGTTCACCTGTTGAGAAGATTGACGCAGTTGCTGCCCCATCAACTTTTCCTGCTCGCTCGATATCCCATGAGCAATGCTGATGTCGCGCAACTGCGCCTCAAACGACGCATAGCGTGTGACCGACGCCACAATCGGCTTCATGACAAAACCAAACTGTTCGCGCTTAGTCTTAAAGTCACTAGCGAGTTCACTTCGACTCCTACCTGACTTTTCCTTACTCGGCGTTTCCTTACTCGACTTGTTACGCGCCAGCCGTTCCTGATTAGTTTCTAGCTCATGTTGCGACTTATTCAGTCGGGACGTTGCCTGTGCGATGCGAGATATCGCTTGCGAACTGACAGTACCAAAGCGCACCAGCGACTGATTAAACTGTCGCTGCCGCTCCTGCACCTGTTTGAGGCTGTCACTCAGTGACAGCAGGGATTTTTTTGTGTCATCCAGCGTGGCGCCAAACGCCCTGCCCAGCATGACACCGTTTAAAAGCATATCCACGGTTCACTCTCATTCAGAAAAACCCCTTGCGGGGCGGATCGGAGACGGCGGCTTGCGCCGCTCCAGCTTGGTTTCCCCATCACTAACCGGGGATAAAACGAGGAAAAGGACGAGTGATAAGCCGGAGAAGAAGACAGGTGGTGAAGGAGGAAAACGGCCAGCGTCCTGTCGCTGGCCGGGTTGGGTGGATGATGAATTCAGTAATCCTGTCAGTGATCAGTCTTCCTCACCGTTCTCACGTTTTATCTGTTCGCTGGCTTCATCCAGCCAGCGTTCAAAATCGTCCAGTTCCAGCGCATCAATTTCACTCGGCTGGAAGCGAAACCACCTCGCCAGTAGCGCCTGCGCTTTCCACAGCAGCGCCGGCTGCGTTATCCAACCCAAGTAGCTGCTGAAATCGTTTTTGCAGCGCCATGTAGTCCTGCGCGTCCATCTCATCGATGTCTTCCGGCACCAGACCGGTCATGCGTGACAGCAGCGCGTCGTCCCAGTTGCTTGGGTCATCGCTGATTTTTTTTACCGCTTTGATGTCTTTGACTTTCAAACGCTTGAGCGAAATGGACTCCACGCGTTGGCCGGCAGAGGTGGTGTAAGGGAATTGCAGAGAATAGGTTTCAGTGTGCATAACGGCTCCTTAGTAAATGTCGGGAGCAGTATCGCGTGCGGCGAGGAATAACGATTTTAAAGTGAATTAGAAAACGAAAATGGCGGGCATAAGAAAGGGGCCGAAGCCCCTTTCATTCCTTACTTAATCAATGAATACTAAATTAACCGCCGATATTGGCACGGTAGCTGTTCAGTTGATCCACGCCACCCACCATGAAGATGTTGGACATATAATCCAGCTCCAGCAGGTCTTCACCGTTCATCACCTGCTTGATGTAGGTGCAGTTGAATGCGCTGCTGAAATCCGGGTTTTCATGCTGCTTGAACGTACCCAGCGGATTCTTTTTGAACATGATGGTCATGTACGTCACCAGCGGCACTTCTTCGATACGGCCTTGAGAGCCGTAGCGTTCCACGCTGGAGCGGCACTGTAGCGCCAGCGACTGGTACGGGTTCGCCGCCGCCAGCATTGCTTCGCGGTAGAAGGAGTTCCATTTGATCTCACCTTCCAGTTTGTCGAAGCCCGCAGGCAGTTCGATCTTACCGACCATACCCAGCGCCTTGTGCTCCTGCATGATCATGGAGACATCCGGCAGTTTGATTTCCTGCGCACGTCCCAGCAGGTTGGTGCCATTGATGTAGATGTTGGCGTTGGTAATACGGTTTACTTCAATTTTCCCGGCCATCAGTTAGTGCCCTCCAGCGTTACCAGGTATTCCGAGGTGATCTCCGCCTCAAAGGTCAGACGCTCAAGCGGCGGCGGCGGAGTGAATTTGTAGTTAAGCAACAGGTGCCCAGCCGCCAGCTCGGTTTGCTCGTTACGTGCGGCATCGAACCAGCACTTGAAGCCCAGCAGCGCGCCGTCACCGATCAGCTTGCGACCGTAGGCGTTGACGGATTCCACCAGCGCATCGATCAGCGCCTGATTGATCGGCATATCGATGTACTGCTGGCTGAAATAGCGGATGGATTCGTTAATCACATCGCCAGTACGACGCACGTTTTCGAAATTCTTCATGTGCGTCACGGTTGGCCAGGCTGCGGTACGGTTGCCCCACAGACGCAGGCCGGAGCCGTAGCTGTTGAAAATGGTGCTGATGCCCTGCTCGTTCAGCAGGTTCACTTCGCTCTGCGGATCGTCAATCATTGCGGACAGCTGGCGCTCTACGCCGGTGATCCCTTTGATTTCCTGATTGGACGACGACCACCAGAAACCTTTCTCCAGATCGACTTTGGCACGCAGACCGGCGGCACGCGCCGACAGCGGCTCCAGACGTTCGCTGTTGGTTTCCGCGTCGTACACTTTGACGTGCGGATAGCACAGACGAGCACGTTCAGAGCTGGTGTTGAAGTTGATCGTGCCTTCTGGGCCACGACCGCTCAACGCCTGCGCAAAGGTGGTACCGATTGGCGCATCGATATAGGCAATCGCGCCCAGTTTGTCAGCCAGCGAGATCAGCTCGGTCGTTACGCTATTTTGCGTACAGAACACCGGCGAAATCAGAATCTTGGCAAAGAAGCCGTACAGGTTGTAGGTATCGTTCAGCAGCTTCATACCGGTACGTTTGCCCGCGGCGTTGATGCTGCCGATGATGTCGGCGGCGGTCACTTTCGTGACATCAGCAAAGTCATAAGACGCGCTAACCACAGCGGCGGCATCGATATTTTTGCCCAGGTTTTTCAGGACGCCAGTTTGTGCATCTAGCGTATAGTCCTGACCTTCGACAAACGGCTGATTGCCTTCCGCCGCCGTCAGCACCAGTTTGGCAACCACACGGTTCGCCAGTTGCGCCGTACCGGTCGCTTTGTCAAAGGTGACTTTTTCTGCGCTCACAGACGATTTGTGTTTCGCCGGATCCAGCACGTTGATAACCAGAACCGTACCTGCGCCGTGATCGTAAATGGCATCCAGCGCCTGCGGGATGGTATAGCCGCCGAACTGGCTACCAAACTGTGCCGCGTCTTTTTCGGACAGACACAACGTGACGTCATTTACCGCACCCTGCGGCGCCGTACCAATCAGCCCAATCACCGCAGATTTGACGGTTTTCACCGGACGAGCACCGGTTTCAACTTCAATTGTTTCTACACCATGTAAATAATTAGCGGCCAAGGGTCACCTCCGTTGCGCTATCAGCCAGAACCTGATCCGCGACAGGCAGCAAATAGCCCAGCGCGATCAGCGTTTTCACGTATTCATGATCTGCCGGCAGTTCAGTCACCTGAGCGGGCCAAAGCAGAATTTCTTGACCATCTGCCAGCGTGACGCCGCTGGCGGGGCCGGTATAGCGATACTTCATGCGTCTTTCTCCTCATAATTAACCGTGGTAAGCAGCGGACCATCCGTCTGCTCGCGGTCTTCGATAAAAAGGGTTTCTGTGGTGCAATCGATGGCGTAATGCCAGCGTCCTTCGGTGTAACCCACGTAGCGGTCACGAACTAACCGGATACCGCGATGACAATCAGGCAGCCGGTATCCTCCCAGCGCCTGACGGACGGTATCGAGCGTGGCCAGCACGCCGTCTTCGCCATCCAGCTCCGGCAGCAGCACGGTAACCATCAGCTGTGGTCGCTGCGTCTGAACCGGAGAATCCGCATCTTCCGGTGCGGAAAATTCGGAACCGCGATACCCCACCAGCACATCACCGAGCGTCAGGAGATCGGGCTCGCTCAGAATATTTTCTGGGCAAGACGCAATCCGCCGTGTCGGTAAGTGCTGCTGGAGGCGGGCTATCACCGCATCGATAATTGGTCTGGTATTCATATCCGTTCACCCGCTGTGTTAATGGCGCACTGTTTTGGTGGCACATCGTGTTGATGGCGCTAGTATCCGGATAACGACGGGCTGCGGCTTTTAATCTGTTTTAGAAAAAACAGCGAAGTGATTTATTTGAAAAAAGCGGCTAATACGCTGAAAAATAAAAATTCTTTCGATAAAAAAACGCCAGCACAACCGTGCTGGCGCAGAGGAATATGACGACACTGGTAACGCGTAAAGACAGAAGAGAAAGCCATGCAAGGGGATTACCGATCCCAGTATTTTTCCGGTCGAGCGATGCCAACCATACAATCAACGGCATACTCCACGACATCCACGCCAAGACGGGTGAGATTCGCCAGCCAGACGCCGCCCACCTCCTTGGTCAATACTGCCATCTTGCGATCGGCCAGGTAATCCAGCGCATGACGCAACTCCAGCGCTGACGTGTCAGCATACAGCCGCTGCATCAGCGCCAGCAGGAACATTTCGTTCGCGGTATAAGGGCGTGTTTTATTTAATGCGATCAGCAAATGCCAACGCATCGATTCCTGTCGGATACGCTGCGTGTCAGCCATGATTGCCTCCCACATGCCGCTGCTGCACTAACTCCAGTTTGTTGTAAAGCGCATCCAGTTTGGCTTCGATGACCGTTTGGCCACGGATGTAATCCTCACGCCGCACGTAAATCAGCGGTAAATCAGCGCGAAATTCCAGAAACTCACGCTCCAGCCGCGTCCATCCTTGCTCGCTCTTTTGGCGGGCATTTTCCAGCGCGGCAAAACGCTCGTTCAGCCGTTTTTCAATCTGGGTAAGCAAAATCCGCCCAGCGGCAAACAGGAAGCTCATAAACGACAACAACAGGCCGACCAGCGACCAGAACTCCACTTCAATCTTCACGTGTTACCTCCCTTGCCTGTTGTAACGCGTCGATGTAATCCAGCAGTGCGTTAACCTGTGCGCTTAGCGCCTGGTAGCGTTCTCCGTTGTCGCTGATGTTAGCGAGGATATCGCGCTGGGAGATGCCTGAAGGTTGTAATTCGGCGTCAGCGGCTGCGCCGGAACCGGGCGCTGCGCCAGTGCGGCAGGCAGCGGCGGTAATGTCTGCGGCACCGTCGGCGGACAGACCGAAAGCGGCGTTGTAGTGCTGCACGAAGCCACGAGTAAACACGCACTGCACAGGCTGAACTTTGCCTTTTTCGTCAATGTATTGCTGAGTAACATGGTCGATTTTCCGTTGCAGAGCGGCGTTATCCGCCGCCAGTTTTTGACGCGCTGCCAGATAGCGCTGTTCGAGTTGATTCCCACGTTCTACCTGTTGCTGGTATTGTTCCGCCGCCGCACGTAGTAGCTGGTTCTGGGTTTCGGTCTGCTGCTGCTGTAGCAAATTAAACGCCGCCTGCTGTTTCGCCAGCGCGGCATCCCCCAGTGCCTGCGCCAGTTGGTAACCCTGATTACGGCCGGTCAGGTAGACCGCAAGTAGCAGCACCACGACAAACAGGACCGCGACCACACGTGGCGAAAGAAAGGATTTCAGGCTAGTAAGAAACAGGTTATTCCACACAGCTCGCCCTCCCCCAGCTCAAATACCGTGGTGCCAACTGATGCAAAATGCGGTCGGGATAATGACGGTTTTCACGCCAGTTGGCGGAACTGCGTCCAGCATTGACGGTTTCCACATGGCCGAACCAGCGGAGGATGTCTTTCTCGGCAATCTTCGCGCGCTGTTTATCACGCTGTAACCAGCCAAGCCCGCCGTTGTAGGACGACAAGGTCATTGCCATGCGTTCACAGTCATTGCTGGCACTGATTCGCGTCCATAGCCAGCGATCATAGCCCGTCAGCGCGCGGATAGCCCAGGTGGGATTAAACGGTTGATTTGCGCGAAGTTCAGGAACGATACCGCTAAACCAGTCGGCGGTGGTCGGCATAAACTGCGCCAGCCCTTGTGCACCGACGGGCGAGACGGCCCGTGGATTCCAGCCGCTTTCCTGATGCAGTTGCGCGGCAAAATCTGCAATCGGGGCATTCATGCCCCAATCCAGCCGTGCGCTGCGGATGACATCACTGCGGTACGCCTGCGCGGCACGAGGGATCGTATCTGCCCAGGCCACAGCACTTAACAGTATTGTTTTAAAAAACAGAATGATGAAAAAGTAGCGCATATCACAACCCCATCGCTACGCCGATGCAAACGGCTGACACAATCAGCGCACGCCGCAGCATCGCAGCTGCAAACACGGTGTGGTGGCCGTCCCGAACAGGGAAACGACCATGCGGAGCAGGCTCATCCCCTTGTTCGAGGAACAGGCCGGGACGCGCTTTAGGAAACAGCGAGCGATCCAGCCAATAGCCTAGTACCGCAGCGAGTGAGATAAGCGAGAGCTTATAGACGGTGACGGGAAGCTGCTGCGGTGAAATCAGCCCAATGACAGCAAAGAGAAAAGCGGATGTTACAATCCAGCCGGTAAGACGCGGTTTTTTGATTTTTTTCACGATAAAGCCTCCTGATAAAAACGGAGGCCATTATGCAAAATAAGGATGTTTGATGATTTTAAAGGAGTTTACGTATTACTGAGGCAGAATATCCTACAAAATTGAACCAGTTAAAATGCGGGAGTCGTTGCTGGCTGAAACCAGGCCGCCAGTTCCAGAATATCTTTCTCGTTCAGCGTCCCTGCGGTATAGCGTAGTAAGAGCCACGCCTGAAGCCAGCTGTATTTCGCTTCCGCCAGTTCTCGTCGGGCGTTATACCAATCCTGTTCGGCTAGCAGAATATCCAGATTGATACGTTCGCCGCCCGCGACGCTTAATCGCGTGGCGTTGACCGCTTCTTGTGCCGACGAGGCGGTCATTTGCCAGGCCTTAATTTTCGCCGACCCGTTGTTGTACAGGTTGTAGTGCTTTTTCAATTCCGCCAGCGTTTGTTTGGTTTGATCGTCCAGTTCCGCCTGAGTTTGCTGATATTCCGCTGCGGCCTGCCGCATCGATGCAGAGACGGAACCGCCGGAATAAAGCGGGACGTTCAGCTGCAAGCCGACACTCTGCGTGTCGTATTTCTGGTTGTAGTTGTATTCACTTTCCGAACGGCTATTGCGCGACGATGCCACCAGCGACAACGTGGGTAAATGTCCGGCGCGGCTGCGTTCAATTTCATAACGGCTGACCGCCAGCCCCTCGCGCTGCGTCGCCAGTTTGGCATTATGCTGCACGGCAAGATCGCGCCACTGCGCCAGCGTTTGCTTACCTGACTCCGCAGACGGCAGTTGAGTCAGCGTCAGAGGATACAGCGCCGTGATATCCAGCGCTGTACCCGTCATATTTTCCAGATCGGTAATCGCGGCATCCAGATTGTCCTGCTGCTCAATCCGCTGTGCTTCCATCAGCGTAAAGCGCGCTTCCGTTTCCCGCACATCCGTTAACGTCCCTTCACCTGCGAGTAAGAGGCGTTTATTCAGCGCCAACTGCTCCTGATACGCCCGCTGTTGCGCATCCAGCAATTGCAGTTTTTCCTGCGCCAGTAGCGCGCTACTCCAGGCTTTATATAACCGTACCATCAGATCCTGACTGCGATCGCGAAAACGCTGATCGGCCATCAACGTGCGGGCAACGCCCTGCTGATAACGCGCCCAGGCTGCGTAATCCAACAGCGGCTGGCGCAGTGACAGCGTGGACGTGTAGCTGTTGTAATCACGTTTTAGCGTGTTATTGGTGAAGCTATCCGTTTGGGTGACTTTGGAATGGCTGCGGTTAGCGCTATAGCCATACTGGAGATTGGGGAGCAGATTGGCGCGCCCGATATTTTCCTCTTCCTGACCCGCCGCTCGCTCAAACCCCGCCGCACGAAACTGAGCGTCGTTACGCAGCGCCAATTCCCAGGCATCAAGCAGCCCTAATGCGTTGGCGCCCGAAGAAAGCAGCCCAAACAGCACGATTATCGCGATCCTTTGCATAATTACTCTTCCGTTAATGCCAGATGCAGGCGATCCATTAAAGGCTTAAATAGATAATTGACGAATGACCGCTCTCCAGTACGCACAAACCCTTGTACCGGCATGCCGGGTTTGATTTCCAATCCCTCCAGCGCACGTTTTCCTGCATCATCCACCATCACGCGCAGGCTGTAATAAGGAGAACCGTCTCGCTCATCCAGCAGGCGATCGGCAGACAACAGCTCGACCGTTCCCGCTACGCGCGGCGTTGTGCTTTGGTTAAACGCGACGAACTGCAACTCGACGGGTAGCCCCGGCCAGACCTTATCCACCAGTTCCACGGGAAGGCGCGCATCCACCAACAGAGGCTGATCGTCCGGCACGATCTCCAGCAGCGTCTGCCCCGGTGCAATCACACCGCCTTCCGTAAACACTTTCAATCCGACTACCGTACCGGAAACAGGCGCCCGCATCTGGATATTCGCCAGATTGAAATCGGCTTTTTCCTTCTTACTGCCCACATCACTCAGCAACGCCTGCACGTCCGCCAGCTCGCTGTTCACTTCTTTGTCGTATTCCTGCTGACGCTGTGCTATCAGCAGCGTTTGTTGCTCAATATCACGGCGGATACGGTTCGTATCCCCCGCCAACTGGGCGATGTCGCCGTTAAGCTGCGCCAGCAAACGCTCGTTCTCCAGCATTTTGTTACGCGGTACATAGTTTTCCGCCGCCAGTGAACGCAGACCTTGCAACTGTTGTTCCAGCGTCTCCCGCTGCTTCTGCTTACTGGACATCACCTGACGCTGAGCGCTGAGTGACGCCTCCATGCCCGCAATACTGGAACGCATTCCTTCAGCTTCAAGCCTGAGTGATTGCTGACGGCTGCGCAGTAAATCACGCTGCAATACCGTAATTACGTTCATCTCCGGCCTTTCAGCGAGACGTTGCAGACGGGGCGTCATCACCATATCGTTCAGGCGCTGCTGCTCGGCAAGCAGTCGACCTTCCCGTGCCACCAGCTGTAAATACTGACCATCCAGCCCTTCACTCACCGAACGCGCATCAACTTCATTCAGCGTGAGCAGGATCTGGCCAGCTTCAACCCTGTCGCCATCTTTCACCTGAATTTTATCGACAATACCGCCCTGATTGTGTTGCACCACCTTGCGATTACCGGAAATCACGACGCTGCCATTCACCATCACGCCCTTATCCAAGGGGGCAAATAGTGCCCACAGGAGAAAGCCACCAAACCCGGCAAGCACCAGCAACCATCCCAGACGCACCGCGCGTTTTTCATCACGCTGCGCCGTCTGATTCATACTCTCTTCGCTTATTTCTGATGCGGACATGTCTTTCCCTGTTTTCGTCATTCCGTGTTACCGCTGGACAGCAGCAGAAGGGGCCATTTGTGCCTGATTGGCAGCACGGCGCGGTTGCAGTTCGCTCAGAATATCGCGCGCAGGGCCAAAGCGTTGCTGCCTCCCCTGATTGAGCACCAGAATCTTATGTGCCAGCGTGGTTAACGCAGGACGATGCGTAATCAGTACCACCGTCGCCCCCCGCTTCTGAAGATGCGAGATCGCCTGTGCCAGTGCCATTTCACCTTCGTTATCGAGACTGGAGTTCGGCTCATCAAGCACCAGCAGACAGGGGTCACCATACACTGCACGCGCCAGAGCAATGCGCTGCCGCTGCCCGCCCGACAGCCCGTTACCGTCAGCGCCGAGAGGGGTGTCGTATCCCTGCGGTTGGCTAAGAATCATGTCGTGGACGCCAGCCAGCTTCGCCGCCGCCACAATCTTTTCCGCGTCATGTTCGCCAAAGCGGGAAATATTCTCCGCCAGCGTGCCTTTAAAGAGCTGCACATCCTGCGGCAGGTAGCCCATTGCCGGACCAAACGCGGTTTTATCCACCTGGTTGAGATCGGCGCCATCCAGTCGAACCTTGCCGCGCGTTGGTGTTTGCGTCGCCACCAGCAGGCGTGCCAGTGTCGATTTCCCCGAACCGGAGGCGCCCAGAATCGCCAACGTTTCCCCCGCCTGAAGCGAGAAATGGATATCCTGCAATCTCGATGCCCCTTGCGGCGTCTGCAACAGTACATTCTCGACGCTGAGCTGGCCAACTGGCGCAGGTAACGCCATCGGAGCCGCTTTAGGTGGATATGCGGCCATGATACGGCTCAGTCGATGCCAGGCCTGACGGGCGCTGCTTAACGGTTTCCAAATACCAATAAACTGATCGATAGGACTCAGCACACGCCCGACAAGAATTGACCCCGCAATCATCATGCCCGGCGTAATCTCGCCCTTAATCGCGAGCATGGCCCCCACGCCGAGCATCAGCGATTGCAGAAAAATGCGCGCATGTTTTGATACAGCGCCGACAACCGCAGCCCGTTCACTTGCCAGATTTTGCAAGGTAATAAAGCGGTAGTGTTGCCCCAGCCAGCGGCGGCGCAAATTAGGCAGCATCCCCATCGATTCAATGACTTCTGCATTACGCAACTGCGTATCCGCAAGATGGGTTGCCTGTAGCGCTTCATGGTTTGCCTCTTCTAAAGGCGATGTGGTGAGATACTGATTCAGCCATGCCAGCAGCACCAGCACCACCGTACCACCCAGCGCCAGAAAACCGAGAACCGGATGGATCAAGAACAGCACCAGTAAAAAGAAGGGAAACCAGGGAATATCGAAGAAAGCAAAGAGTGAGTTGCCCGTAATGAACTGCCGCAATAGCGTGAGATCGTTCAGTGCCTGACCCGCTTTGGCCTCACCGGCTTCCAGATTGCGCTCAAACGCGGCGTTGAAGACCTGTTGATTCAGCTGTAGATCGATACGAGTACCGAGCCTTACGACAACCAGACTGCGCACCCATTCGAGTGCCGCCATGAATACCCCCAGCCCGGCAATCAGCAGGGTAAGCATCAGCAACGTGGTGCCATTCCCCGAAGCCAGTACGCGATCGTAAACCTGAAGCATATAGATAGAAGGCGACAGCATCAGTAGATTAACGATAGCGCTGAAAATCCCAATGCTCCAAAAGCTGCGCCGGAAAGGACGCAGTATACTCAACAACGAACGTTCCTTATTTGCTAGTTGACTCACTGCGTTTGCCTCTCCTGTCAGGGCTGTTTATGCAACGTCCGTGTACTGCCATCAGGCAACGTCAGCGTATAGCCCTCTTTTTCCTTGCTAAAAAACGCGACGGACTGACCCTGCGCTTTCGTCAGCGTGATACCGTCCGGCGTCGGCCGCCATCCGGCAGGCACATCCGGCAGCAACGCTTTTAAACACGCTGCATCACCCTCAAGACGCCAGGTGTTATCCACTAACGACGCATTGTGCAGCACAACCTCGCACTGCTGTTCTCCGCCACGTAATTGCCATACGCCGCTTAGCTCACTTGCTGAAGGCAATTTCAGACTACTTGCCATACATCCTCCGCTTATTGCACTTAACAACGCCGCGATGATTAACTTTTTCATAGTGGCCCCTAGTCGATAACAGAAAAGGACGGGGATTTCCCCGTCCTTGCTACATCACACGATAAAATCGGTTGCCGCAGAAGGCTGACCAACAATATGTACAACAAAGTCTGGCGTGGTCTGACCCGCAAAGTTCAACCACAGATCGGTGGTATTGCTCTCTGCATTCCAGTTAAGCAGCGCTTCATTACCGAGTCCGGTGAAAGCGTTGACGAACTGCAAATCGCCTTTTTGATTCAACGCTGACAGATCGATTTTGTCGATGCCGCGTTGGAAGTCCGTGATGGTGTCATAGCCGTTCTTATAGGAAGAGTCACTCGCGCTGGCGTAGACAAAAATATCTTTGCCCGCACCACCCGTCAGCGTATCTGCACCGCCACCGCCGTAAATGACGTCATCGCCTGCGCCACCGTTCAGAATATTATTCGCGTCATTGCCGATAATAATATCGTTGCCAGAGCCGCCAATCGCGTTTTCGATCGTGACGCCGTGGGCGATAGAAACGTTACCTTTCAGGCCGCCAACATCAGAGAACCCGCCTTCATTCAGGTTGATACGCTGATCGTTTCTGTAACCAGAGAAATCGAACGTATCGTTACCACCTGCATCCCAAACGGAGAAGATCAGTTTTTGGCTATTGCTGGTGGTGGTGTAGAAATCACGATCGGTATTGGAGTTGAAACCGTATACCGTGTCACCGGTACGCGTGTTCATGTTTGCACCGTACAGATATTGGATCGCCGTGATGTCATCGATCAACGGACCCGCAGCGTAGTGCCCCTGGAAGTCGCCGCCAGTGTTCTGCTCACTCCAGTAACTCATCAGGCTGAACTGGCGCGTATCTTCCGCATAGGTCACATCACGGTAGGTCGGGTTACCTTCACCCGCATTGTAAGACCCTGGGTGGTTCAGACCCAGCGCGTGGCCGATTTCATGCGTCAGCGTCTGCTTGCCGTATTCCGTTGCTGGGTTACGCACCGTGTCGGAGTTGTAGTTAAACCAAGCACTGCCCGCTGCCGAGTGGTTACCCGGCATATAAGCGTAAGCCTGAGTATCGTAGTCCATCCGACCGCTTGAATCACGGGTGTAGTTACCAAACGTGATAGTGGCCTTTTGGGTTGGGCTAACCTGGGTAAAGGTGATATTGGCGACATCTGACCAGGATTGCAGAGACAGTTTGGCTTGTTGTTCCTGCGCTGCGCTGAATTTCACAAAACCCTGATCGCCAGAAGGGATAGACCGCACGTTCTGTAAGAACGAATAGGTCAAATTAGCAGATTTGCCGAATACGTTCGTGCCATTCCAGGTCAGGCCGTCGCGGACAATTTCCTTGGCTGCCAGATCGCTTGTGAACGAGGGTTTACCATTAAGCTGTCCATCGCCACGGGAGTGGTAATTATACAGATCGTACACATCACTATATCCCGTACCCGCTGCATGCAATGCCGATTCAGCGGTATCCTTATCTTGAGCTCGTAAAGCCATCTTTTCTTCTCCATAAGTCTGATCGGGATGATCAGAATCCTAAATCCCTTCATGCAATCGAGGTATTGCATGTACCGCGCGTAGCCGCGGCCTAATCGTCTCCTGGGTAGATAAAGCTCACTAAGAAATATTTATATCCAAAAAAACTCATATAAATAAAAATTATCTCTATAAGGAAATAATTAAGAAAACTCGCCAATTATTTTCGTTATTATCAAATGATAAATAATAAGACCATAGTGACTAGTTTTTATTATTAGTATGGATATGAACAGCTAGAAAGATAGATGCCAAACAGCATTCGTTTTTGAAAAGGAAGGTTTTTTTATTAACTGCGTTAATTTTCATCGTGATACCTATCCTTGATTGATAAAAATCGCGCCGAGTAATGACACATTTTGTCACATGTATTAACGGCATCCTTGCTGTTCAGAGACAAATCTAACAAATAAGAATAAAAAAATATAGCGCTAAATAGGGATTAATTATCCCTTTATTCAGCGAACGAATAGAGAGGAATTTGTTATGGCATATCCCGCTGTTCGATCGGGAAAACGGGCAACGCCGCCAACAGCTGTGCGCCATAGCCTTTGCTCAACAGGCGGCGATCGTAAATGACGATTTCACCAAAGCAATCATGGCTGCGAATCAGGCGTCCAACCTGCTGGATGAGGTTAAACGAGGCGCTGGGCAAACTTTGTACAATAAACGGATGCCGTTTGAGGCTTTTTAGCCACTCGCCTTCCGTCAGAATCACCGGGCTATCGATGGGCGGAAACGCAATTTTGTGGATATGCACCTGAGAAAGGAGTTCCCCTTTGAGATCCAATCCTTCTGCAAAGGATTGTAAGCCAATCAGTACGCTAGTCTGCCCTTCCTGTACCCGCTGACGATGCAGTTCAACCAGCCTGTAGCGCGGCTTATCTCCCTGAACCAGCAGCATCAGACGTAAATCGGTAACCTGTGTCAGAAACAGCTGCATGGCACGTTGGCTGGCAAACAGCATCAGTATGCCTTTATGTTTATCCTGCTTTAGCTCCGCCCGGAAAAACTTTGCCATTTCAGCAATATGCTGGGCTTCCGATTCTATCAGCGGTTCATAACGCATCTTAGGTATTACCAGACGCCCCTGCTCGCGATGGTTGAACGGCGAATCCAGCGCGATGAAGGTGTCCCCCTCTTCCTCACCGAGACCAGACAGTTCCTGAATACGCGCAAAACTGTTCAGCGAGCGCAGCGTCGCCGAGGTCACCACGACGTGCGATACCTTACTCCACAGCAGCCTTTCAAGCTGGTCGCAGACGCGGATCCCCGCGCAGTGCAGGTGAAGATGCGGCTGGTTATCACGCATTTCTCTGGTGATCCATTTGGAAACCGGCGCATTTGAGGATTTCTCCATCGCCGCGAGCCGCCAGAGTTTACTCATAGACTCAAGGTAGCCCTGTTGGCGACTCATTTTCAGCAGTGCCTGATAGACCCGCACCACGTCATGCTTACCGGTCTTCTCACTGAGATCGTTAAGCATATACTCTGTCAGCGCCCGCAGCGTGTCGGTCAATTTGAACAACCGAACGCAGAGTTCACGCATTTCATCCGGCATTTTTCCCATCGCAAAGCGGTACTCGGTCTCCTGCCCGTCATGCGGAAGAAACAGTCCGCACAGTTGCGAGAAAGACAGCACGCATTCGCGGATCTCTTCACAATGGCTGGTTAACCGTTCGCTGTTAGCGAGTCGCGGCGGTGATTTAGGGGCAAACTGCGCCATACATTGCCCGATGAGCTGCACCAACTGTTCCAACTGCGCCATCATATAAGCGGGATGAATATCACCGGACATCTCCAGCGTATCACGGGCAACATCAGGAATGTGGTGCCCTTCATCGAGCACCAGCAGAAGATTCTTAGGGGGAGGCAGTACCGATTCGCTTTCCATCGCCGCCATTACCAGCGCATGGTTGGTGACGACCACATCGGCCTGTTCGATCTCACGCCGTGCGATGAAGAACGGGCACTCACGATAGTAATGGCAATTATGCGCGAGACAGTTCGCTTTGTCCGTACTCAGCTTCTGCCACAGGCTATCGTCAATCGTATCCTGATAATGGTCGCGCAGTCCGTCCCAGGCGTAACCTTGCAGCGCTTTCTCAAGCCGCACACAGGTACGCTTTTCCTCTTTGCTGGCGGACATCAGTTCATCATCCAGAAAGAGCGGTAAATCCCCCTGCGCGTCAGGATCGGTTGCCAACATCGCCAGATTGCGCGGACAAATATAGCGACGACGGCCAAATGCGGCGGTAAATTTCAGCTCAGGAATAAACGTCTGCAACAGCGGCAAATCTTTGCTGTAAATCTGATCCTGCAATGCCACATTCGCGGTGCTGACCACCAGCGTTTTATCCTCTGCACGTCCCACCGCAATGCCCGGAATCAGGTAAGAAAGCGTTTTCCCAACGCCGGTTGGCGCTTCAATAGCCAGATGACGCGGGTAATCGCCCGCCAGCGTTTTTGCGACTTCGGCAATCATCTGTCGCTGGGGAACGCGGGAAATAAAATCTGGGATTTGTTCTTGCAGGGCCTTATACCATTGACCAATCTGCAATTTTATGGCGGGGGACAGCGTCATGCATACTCTATATCTGTGTAATCTGAGCGCCATTGTCCCACAGACGCTCGGTGACGTCAGCCGATATCACGCTCGAGACCATTCCGACCTCGACAATCTCCCATCCAGCGATTAGGGTAAGCTATTCTTTTATCAAGCACAGTCTTTATCGCGAGCGGTAAACGCTATCTTCGGTAAACGCTATCTTCGGTAAACAATAGTTTCGGTAAACAATAGCTTCGGTAAATTATGTCTTCGGTCCACGCCATTAACCAATCGTACTGGTTTTCACCACGATTACCGCATGTTGAAAGCCGTAGCACGTATAACAGCAGCCATGCCTATAAAACACACAGCCATGAGCAATTTTCGATTGGGGCGATAGTACACGGCGAAACGCGTTGCCATTACCGTAACGAAACGCATCATTTACAGGTTGGCGATCTGATCTTTATCGATCCCCAACAGCCGCATAGTTGTAACCCGCTACTCGGTAAAACGCGCAGCTATCACATGCTGTATCTGGATGCCGAGTGGTGTCTTGATCAAATCGCGACTCTCTTTGGTTATCAGTTGGATACCTTACGTTGCCACTGCGTCGTCTTGCGCGATCCCGACCTGTTTATACATTATCAACACGTCATTGCTCTGCTGTCTCGGGGCAACATTACATCAGCAGATAACCAGCTCAGAGCGATGCTGAGCCCCATCTGGAGACAATATTGCCTACCCGCCCCATCCTGTTTGCCAGCATTATCGCATCAGGTGTTGCAAACCACGACGCGCCATGTACGTGAACGTCTATTGAATAATTTGCAAGACGCGCCCTCGCTGGAAACACTGGCGGAGGAGCTGAGTTTGAGACGTGAAACCATCGTGCGACAGTTTCGTCACGATACGGGTATTACGCCGATGGCATTCCTGAATAATGCCCGCATTGAATATGCCAAATCGTTGCTGAAACAAGGCACACCGCTGGTGGATACCAGCTATCAAAGCGGCTTTTGCGATCAAAGTCATTTCCATAAAACGTTTGTGCAATACACCGCAGCGACACCAGGTCAGTACGCGCGATCAATATTTGACAATAAATAACAGAACGCCTTGTCTAGACTGGCCTCGATTACTTATTGAGGCCAGACATACCATGTTAATCAATACCTTTTTTTCCGCTGATTCTCTCTTTCCCACTCATTTTCCTGCTCTGGTGCTGGCGCATTTTGTCGCGCTGCTGAGTCCAGGCCCAGACTTCTTTTTGTTGACAGCTTACGCCATTCGTTACCGGCTGCGCGGCAGTGCGGGGATTTGTCTGGGCATCGCGCTGGGTAACGGTATTTATATTCTGCTGGCGGCGATCGGCTGGGCGGGCATTCAACATTCTCCTACGCTGTTTTCCCTCATTGAGTTAGCCGGGGCGGCTTATTTGCTTTGGGTGGGTTATCAGTTACTAAAAAGCCGTTCTGTGCTCTCACTACAGGCAGAACAGCAGTCCGACCGCTGCCCGACGCTGCGTAAACAAATTTTGCTGGGACTCGGCTCGGCGCTACTGAATCCCAAAAACATGCTGTTCTATATCAGCCTGATGACCAGTATTCTTGGGAAAGATGTGACACCCACGCAGCAATTCGTCAGCGGTAGCTGGATGTTTTCTGTCGTTCTGGTGTGGGATCTGCTGATCGCCGCGCTGATCGCTCGTCCGTTGATTCAGCAACGTTTAACCCGCTGGCTTAACCCGATTGAGCGCGGTGCCGGCGTCATTCTGATATTTTTTGGTGTGCTGCTTTTATTTCGCTAATCGCTATTCCGCTAATTGCTATTTTACTCATCGTGATTTCGGTAATGAGGCCTATTTCAAAAGCGAGGCGCGTTTCGGCCTTGTTTCATGAGCTGAAGGCATTATAATTCGAGGCAATTAACAAAAGGATAACCTGATGACTCTTCAAAAAATCGGTATTATCGGTCTCTTTGCCTTTCTCGCCTTGGGTGGCATGTCCGGCATGATGCTGGTGGGCTACATTATTATCGAGCACGCGGGCTGAAGCTTTTGCCCCACAGCACCCGCCGACCGAATGAACGGTGCCGCACGGAAATGCAGCAATTAGCATCGCTTTACTTAATTTGGTTGTTCAGTCCGAAATGCTTGCCAGTAAGCAGGAATACGCGCGAAGGTCAGTTGGAACCAGGCGGTAAACTGTTCGGGCGTCTCCGCCATCCTCTGGGCTATGTCATCTATCGACTGGTATTCATAGCTCGACACTTCATCGAGGTTGATCTGCGGAAGGTCATCCGTCACGCCAAAATACACATGCCCCAACTCGTGCTCAATTAGCCCGTTATCCAACGGCAGGCGATAGGTCAGCGTAAACATCGGCGTCAGCGCACAGCGTAACCCCATTTCTTCATACAAACGGCGATGTGCTGCCTGTAACGTCTCTTCACCGGGCGCAGGATGGCTACAGCAGGTATTACTCCATAAACCGCCGCTGTGGTATTTCTCCTCTGCGCGCTGCTGCAATAACAACTGCTGGCGAGAGTTGAAAACATAGACGGTAATCGCACGATGTAATGCCCCTTTTACATGCGCTTCCTGCTTTTCCATTACCCCCGTAGGTTTGTCACTTTCATCAACAAGAACTACTTCAGTCAACGGCATACCCTTCTCCTGCAATACCTTACTCTCCCGCAATACCCAACTTTCCCGCGATCACGTGGTATGACGATAATCACCCTTCGTATTCACTCGCCGCCGGCACTTGCTCCCGGCGGCGAAACAACCATCATTATAGCAGGGTGAAACTCTCGCTCTTCACACGCTGTGAATCCAGACCAATCATCACGTCAAACTTGCCAGGTTCCACCACCTGCTGCATGCGGGCGTTGTAGAACTTCAGCGCATCCTGATCGAGCGTGAAGGTAACCGTGCGTGACTCTCCTGGCTGGAGCATCACTTTCTCAAAACCACGCAGCTCTTTCACCGGACGGCTGATGGAAGCGACCACATCGTGCACATATAGCTGCACAACGGTTTCCCCTGCGCGGCTGCCGGTGTTTTTCACCGTCACACTGGCGTTGATCGTTCCGTTACGCTTCATCGTCTGGCTGGACAAACGCACATCTGACACACTGAACGTGGTATAGCTCAGGCCGTAACCGAACGGATAGAGCGGCCCATTGGCTTCATCGTAGTAGTGAGACGTATATTTGCCTGGGTTTTCCGGCGTGTAAGGGCGGCCTGACGGCAGGTGATTGTAATAAATCGGAATCTGGCCAACGGAACGCGGGAAGGACATCGGCAGCTTGCCGGACGGGTTATAGTCACCAAACAGCACATCGGCGATCGCATTACCGCCTTCGGTGCCGCTGAACCAGGTTTCCAGTAGCGCATCGGCCTGCTGATCTTCACGCACCAGCGCCAGAGGGCGTCCGTTCATCAGCACCAGAACCAACGGTTTACCCGTGGCTTTCAGCGCCGCGATCAGATCGCGCTGACCTTGCGGCAGGTCGATGTTCGAACGGCTGGACGCTTCATGCGCCATCCCGGCCGCTTCACCAACAACGGCAACCACCACATCCGCCTTCTTCGCTGCGGCTACCGCCTCATCGATCATGACCTGCGGCGGACGTTTATCCACTTGCACAGCATCTTCATACTGGTTCAGGAAGTCGATAATGCCTTTGTGATTACTGACGTTGGCACCTTTAGCATAGAGAATGGTGGCCTTATCGCCGACGGCATTCTTCAGCCCCTGATAAACGGTAATCGTCTGTTTCGCCACGCCCGCAGCAGACCAGCTTCCCATCGTATCGCGCTGGCTGTCAGCCAATGGCCCTACCACGGCGATCGTGCCTTCTTTTTTCAGCGGCAGCGTTTGCAGGCGGTTTTTCAACAACACCAGGCTCTTACGCGCCACATCGCGTGCATCCAGACGGTGCAAGCGACTTTCCGCATTGGTATCCACCGGATCGGAACCGACTGGCCCTAGATGACGATACGGATCGTCAAACAGCCCCATATCATATTTTACGTTCAGCACCTGGCGGCAGGCATCGTCGATCTCCTGCATGCTCACCGCCCCGCTTTTCACCAGGTCT
This sequence comes from Pectobacterium sp. CFBP8739, assembly GCF_013449375.1. GTDB lineage: Bacteria > Pseudomonadota > Gammaproteobacteria > Enterobacterales > Enterobacteriaceae > Pectobacterium. Next base: position 752,843 of record NZ_JACDRR010000005.1, read on the forward strand.
GGCAGATAACGGACGAAATACTCGTCGCTCATACTCATGCCGATACCAGATTTGACCGCCAGACGCGATGCATCACGCGGATCGCTGGCCACGCCGTGCTTAATCAGTTCTTTAATCGCACCGTGATCGGTAATGGTGATGCCTTTGAAATTCCATTGCTCGCGCAGAACATCTTTCAGCAACCAGCTGTTGGAAGTAGCTGGCGTACCGTTGATGGAGTTCAGCGCCACCATCACACCGCTACTGCCCGCGTCGATCGCCGCTTTATAAGGCGGCATATAGTCCTGGAACATGCGCTGAGGGCTCATGTCCACAGTGTTATAGTCGCGCCCGCCTTCCACCGCACCGTAGAGCGCATAGTGTTTTACGCTGGTCATCAGTGAGTGGCGTCCGGTTACGTCATCGCCCTGAAAGGCTTTCACGACTACACCAGCAATTTTGCTGGTCAACCAGGTGTCTTCACCGAAGCCTTCCGACACGCGGCCCCAGCGCGGATCGCGGGTGATATCCACCATCGGCGCCCAGGTCATATTCAGGCCGTCTTCCGTCGCTTCATAAGCCGCCACGCGTGCGCTTTTCTCAATGGCGCTCATATCCCAACTGGAAGCCAGCCCCAGTGCGATAGGGAAAATGGTGCGCTGACCGTGAACCACATCGTAGGCAAAAAATAGCGGAATCTTCAGGCGGCTGAGCTGCATGACCTGATCCTGCATTGCACGAATATCCGGACGGGTTACGGTATTAAAAATCGCGCCAACCTGACCGTTTCTGATCATTTCCCGAATGGCTTCTTTCGGGTTATCCGTCCCGACGCTGATCAGTCGAAGCTGACCGACCTTCTCTTCCAACGTCATTTTCTTCAGCAGATCCGTGACAAACGCGTCGCGTTGCTGGTGTGAAGGCGATATTGATGCCGGCGCAGACGTCAATTCCTGCGCAAACGCCGGATTACAAGCAAGTCCAATTGCTATAGTCAGTGAAGTAAGCCATTTCATTCGTTATAAAGACCCAGTCAATCCAGGCGTCAGCGCAAAACAGAATAAGGCGCTGAAGCACAAGACAGGTTGAAGATTCCGACGGTCACATCCCTTCTCTGACAAGGCGAAAAACACCTTCTCCTGCCTTAAACGAATAAGGCTTCCCGATAGTGGCTGCCGCACCGACGCACTCAAATGCACAGCGCGTAATATAGTGCATTTATTGAGATTTCATTTAATAAAAACTGCAAGAATAATGCTAGACGATACGCAAAACGAACATTCTGCCTGAGCAGCGGCGAGAAAAGATGGACAGCATGAAGGCGCATGAAGCGAACAACGGTCGCCACATGCGCATGTGGGAAGATTAACGCCGCGATGATTGCAAACGCAAAGCCCGATCGAGCGCACCAACCAGCCAGTCAATGTCGTGCTCCTGAAACGCCAGCGGCGGGCGAAGTTTCAGCACATTCCCATGCGGCCCGGCTACCGACGTGAGCACCCGTTCGGCACGAAGTTGTTCAACCACGTCCAACGCCAGTGCTTTATCCGGCGTTTTTGTTTCTCGATCGCTGACCAACTCAAAGCCGATAAACAGCCCCGCGCCGCGCACATCACCGATGCACGCATGGCGATCGGCAAGCAGCGCCAGCTCACGCTGCAATTTTTCCCCGACACAGCGGCTGTGTTCCTGCAACCCCTCTTCGCGAATCACGCGCAATACTGCCTGCGCAGCGGCGATCGACACCGGATTGCCACCGAAGGTATTAAAATAGGGAATTTCATCGCTGAATGCCGCCAATACATCGGCTTTTGCCAGCAGCGCCGACACCGGTATGCCGTTGCCCATGGGTTTACCCAGCGTGACGACATCCGGCACAATGCCGTGGCGACCAAATCCCCAGAAATGCTCACCCGTGCGGGCAAAGCCAGGCTGTACCTCATCCGCAATGAAAATCCCCCCATTCGAATGCACCACATCAATGGCCGGTTTCAGGTAGCCAGCCGGTCCCGGTAAGACGCCATCGGAGGAAAAGATCGAGTCCGCCAAGAAGCCAGCAAATTTGATACCGTTCGCCGCCATGTCATCAATTTGCCGTTGAATTTGCTGCGCAAACCACACGCCCAGGTCCGGCGCATTGACCCGATAGCGATCAGGCGCGGGGACAAGGCGTGTTGTCGCCGACAGAGGTTGCCCACTGCCGAGAGCCGGTGAGGCACCGGAGGTGAGTTCACTGGTGCCGTGATAGGCCTCGCGGCTCACAATAATCCCAGTCCCACCACTGTAGGCGCGCGCTACGCGGATCGCCAGATCGTTGGCCTCCGATCCGGTACACATATACATCGCTTTGTTAATCGCCGCAGGCACCGTACCGAGAATGTCCTCAGAGTAATCCAGAATGCGCTCGTGCAAATAACGAGTATGCGTGTTGAGCAGGCGCATCTGTGCGTTAACGGCGTCAATGACCGCAGGGTGACAGTGCCCAATACTGGCGACATTGTTGTAGACATCCAGATACTTATGTCCATTGGCATCCCACAGGTATTGTCCTTCACCGCGAACCAGATGCACCGGATTACGGTAGAACAAACGATAGGAATCCCCTAGCACCTGAGTACGCTTATTCGTCAGCCTGCGTGTATCCTCATCCAACGCCTCCGCATGTTCAGCGCGAAAGCTATTGGTATCCATGATGGTTGAGCGTGTCGCCATAATCACTCCTACATAAGGTGGTGGCACGACTGCGTCACACAGGGATAAAACGCATCGTGCGGGTTCAGATGACACTCACCCTACACCAAAAGCAACAAAATACACAAATACAAAAAAATGCACTTTTTTGATGCACAAAAATGCCAAAAAAGTGCAATAAATTTGTCATGTCATAGCATACACAACGCCATGCATCCGTTATGGGATTGGCCCACGTGTAAGAAAAAATACCTAATCTACTTATTTATATAAGTATTTTAACAAGAATTTCTCTCAAATCAGGAAATGGCACGATTAGTGCTAAAACCTCACACCACTCGCAATAAACACAAAAATGCACAGAACCTGTTACGAACCGTTCAACGCGAGAGGAACATTGATGCCAACCTTTTCCACAACCGTAGGGGAATGTTTATGAACCGATTTTCATTGCGCCGCACCAGTCTGATCGCCGCACTCATTGGTGCCACACTGGCGAGCGCTGTCGCACAAGCCGGCACCATCACGGTCTATACCTCACTGGAAGAAGATGAGATCAAAGATTACGTCGCACAGGCCAAGAAAGACTTACCCGACCTGACCATTAACGTACTGCGCTTGTCTACCGGCGACCTTGGACCACGGATTCTGGCCGAATCAAAAAATCCGCAACATGACGTCATTTGGGGATGGGCCGTGACTAGCGTAATGGATCCACGCATTTCAGCATTATTGGAACCCTACGATGCCAAAGGGAGCGATAGCCTTGCCGCCACCTACCGCTCCCCAGATCACAAATGGTTTGCAGCAACCGGCTATATGGCTGCCTTTTGCGTCAATACCGAAGCGTTAAAAGCGAAAAACCTACCTGTTCCCGCATCCTGGCAGGATCTGACCAACCCGATCTATAAAGGGGAAATCGTGATGCCCAATCCAGTTTCCTCTGGCACAGGCTATCTGCAAATCGCGGCGCTGCTGCAATCTAAAGGGGATGAAAATGGCTGGGCATTCCTGAAGTCGCTGGATGGCAACATCGCCCAATACACCAAGTCCGGCTCACGTCCGTGTAAAGCGGCACGGACGGGCGAATATGCGATTGGCGTATCGCTGGCTTTCGCCGCGATGCAATCGATTGAAGAAGGCTACCCCATCAAGATGGTGATCCCAAACGATGGGGCAGGCTATGAATTAGAAGCCTCCGCTCTGATGAAGGCAGCCAAAAACAAACCCGACGCGAAGCGCTTTCTTGACTGGACGCTCTCCAGTCATGCCGCCACGCTCTACACCAAATATAAAGAGATCGTGACAATACCTGGCGTTGAACAGTCAAAAGCCGCGCAAGTGGCTGGGCTGCCCGCCGATCTCACACAGGTGCTCTATCCCGTGGATTTCACCAAAAGCGCCAGCGATCGTGACGCCACACTGGCAACCTGGCAAAAAAACATCGGCCGCTAGTGGTCTGTATTCGCTGTAGAGGCTGCCGCACAGTGCATTCCAACTGCGCGGAAGCCGTCATTAAGAGGTCGCATTCATGGCACTGGTTATTCAAAATCTTTATAAAAGCTTTGAGGGTTATGTCGCTCTCGACCGTATCAATTTGTCGATTGAAAATGCCGAATTTGTCTGCCTTCTTGGGCCAAGCGGCTGTGGCAAAACGACATTGCTGCGCATCATTGCCGGATTGCTAAGCTGCGATGGGGGGAAAATCACGCTGGATGACCGCGATCTGGTCAACGTGCCCGCGAGAGCGCGAGGCTTTGGCATCGTATTTCAGTCTTATTCACTCTTTCCCCACATGACGATTGCACAAAACATTGGTTACGGTCTCAAAATTCGCCAGACACCTGCCGAGGAAGTTGCCGCACGCGTCAGCGATCTGCTGGACACCGTACGCCTGAGCGGGTTCGGCGATCGTTATCCTGCCCAGCTTTCAGGCGGGCAACAGCAGCGTGTGGCGATTGCCCGCGCACTGGCGGTCAATCCCTCCTTGCTCTTACTGGATGAACCGCTTTCAGCACTGGATGCACGCGTGCGTGCTGGGCTGCGTCAGGAACTGCGTGACGTGCAACAACGTCTTGGCATTCCGACACTGATGGTCACGCACGATCAGGAAGAAGCCATGAGCATGGCGGATAAAATCATCTGCATGCACGGTGGGCGTATTGTTCAGGAAGGCACACCACATGAACTCTATACCAGCCCACGCACACGCTTCGTGGCCGAATTCATGGGGCACAGTAATTTGCTGTCACGTGATGTCGTCACTGCATGTATGCCCGAGCTGCTTCCCTCCGCGCAAAATACTGTGCTACCGGAAGACGCAGAGCTGTTTATTCGCCCGGAACGCATCGCATTACAGAAAGCAGAAGGCGCGGAAGGCCGAGTTATCACCACCAGTTTCCTCGGCAGCATTCAACGTGTTCAGGTGATGTGGAAATCGCAACCGCTGCTGGTCGAAACCAGCAGCGCCGTTAACTGGTCCTCTGGAGACCCCGTTCATCTCTCAATTCGCGCAGAAGACTGCGCCTGGGTGCAAGCATGAGCCATTCACTTCTCCCTCCGCAAACGGCCAGTGACCGCTGGCTTTCACGTCTCTGTCTGTGGCTTCCACTGCTGGCGCTGCTGATGTTTTTCGGCATCCCCATGCTGAGTATCGCCTGGCACAGTCTGCTGGACGATCAAAACGGCACCGTTGGCTTATCCAACTATCTGGTGCTGATGGATTCACCCGGCATCTGGCGGGCAACAGCAAACAGTTTGTTATTAGGCGCCGTCACCACCTTGGTCACATTGTTGCTGGGATTCATTGTTGCCTATGGGCTGGAATGTACCGCCATGCCCGCGAAGCGTTTTATCGCCTTTGCGACCGCACTTCCTATACTTGCACCTTCGCTGGTGTTGGGCTTGGGGCTGATTTTTCTACTGGGAAGAAATGGCATCATCGGCAATCTGCTCGGTGTGCGACTGGATATTTATGGCTTTTGGGGGCTGTTAATTGCCAACGTTCTGTACGCGCTGCCGCAGGCCATTTTGATCATTCGCACCACCCTGCGCCATAGCGATACCCGCCAGTATGAAGCCGCTAATGTGCTGGGCGCGTCCGACTGGCGACAATTTCTGGATATTACCCTCCCCGGCCTGCGATACGGCCTGCTGAGTGCCGCCTTTGTCATTTTTACGATTACCATCACGGACTTCGGCAACGCGATTGTGATCGGCGGCAACTTCTCCGTACTCGCAACAGAGATTTACAGCCAGGTCAGCGGCCAGATGAAATTCGGTATGGGTGCGGTAGTGGGGATTTTACTGCTGCTACCTGCAGCGGCGTCTATCTGGATAGAGCGCGCCGCGGCAAGACGGCAAAAAGCAATTGGCACACACGCGGCTATCCCGCATGTGCCGCAACCTTTGCGTACTCGCGATATGTCATTCTATCTGGCCACCATGACGATCGCGTTCACCATTATCGCCGTCATTGGCACTGTTATTATCGCCAGCATGATACGCCTATGGCCGTACCGTCTGGACCTGACGCTTAAGCATTACGATATCGACCTCGCCGGTGGCTACACCCCGTTGTGGACGTCAGTGTGGATTTCGGCGCTGGCGGCCATGGTCGGCACCGTGTTGTTATTCCTGCTCACTTTCGGTATTCATCGGCAGCCGGGCAAAGTCGCCAACGCCGCCGTACTACTCAGCGCGTTGCCTGTTGCCGTTCCCGGTCTGGTATTAGGGTTATCTTACGTGTTTACGTTCAATACGGCCGATCTTCCCTGGGGTATGCTGTACGGTTCAGCCCTGCTGGTGGCACTGTGCAATTATTATCACTACCACACGCAAGGCTACACCACGATGATGATGGGAATCCGTAACGTTCCACACGCGATGGAAGATGCCACCACGGTGTTAGGCGGCGGTGTGGTACGTATTTTACGTGATGTTTATATGCCCGCCATGCGCGTGACGCTGATTTCGGTCGCCATGTTTTTATTCATGCGCTCAATGGTTACACTATCGGCCGTGATTTTTTTGGTCACGCCGTCATTGCCGTTAGGTGCCGTTACCGTGATGCGGCTGGATGAAGCCGGCTTTACCTCACAGGCGGCCGCCTTTTCTACATGTATTATGGGGATTGTCGCCATGACCGCCCTGCTTCTACATCTTGTGACAGAGAAACGGCAAACGCTGTAGCCGGTGTCAGAACCTCAAAAAATGGAAAGCTATGTTAGAAGAAACGCGGTTACATCGCATACAGGCGCTGCTCTCGACATTAAACCAGGTGAGCACCGAGAAAATCATTCAACATCTTGGTGTGTCACGCGAAACCGTACGACGCGATATCGTGAAGCTGGAAGCCGCAGGCGCGTTGCGCCGCGTTCACGGTGGGATTGTGGCAACAACACAAGAACCGGAACTGCCGCTGTCCGTTCGTAATACCGTGCGCGAAAAAGAAAAGCAGGCCATTGCCCGCGCGGCCGTACAGCAGTTAAAAGCCGGACAAACCCTGTTTATCGACGCGGGCAGCACGACGTCGCTGTTAGCCGATGAGTTGCTCTCCATGCCGGGAATGACGGTTATTACCAATAGCCTGACCGTGGCACAAAAACTCACCGCGACGGAATCCGTTGCGCATCATAGCGTGATATTACTCGGTGGCTACATGGGCGCCTCGGCACAGGCAACCAGCGGTGACATCACCATCAATGAACTACAACGCTATCGCGCCGATGTCGCCCTGCTCTCACCAGTAGGAGTCGCTGTCGCTTCCGGCGCCAGCAGTTTTGCTCACCATGAGGCGGCGATTGCCAGAGCCATGGTGCAGCATGCACGCACACGAATGATCCTCGCGGATCATAGCAAGATTGGCACCACCAGCCGCGTGGTCTATGCCACCTTGCCGGAAATCGATATGATCGTGACCGATGCCACCAGTGCGGACAACCCCGAACTGGCATTACTACAGCTGCATTGCCAACAGGTGATCATCGCTTGACTCTACACGATGATGTTTAGCCTCGTAGCACGCTCACACACATCTGGCCGGCAGAAACGTGGAGGATGATTTCGCGCGCCTTTCGTGCTAATGCTAAGGCTTCGTCAACACAAGGAGCATCAGACATGTATCAGTTGTATATCGCCAATAAAAACTATTCGTCTTGGTCACTGCGTCCGTGGGTGCTATTGAAAACACTGTCGATTCCTTTCGAAGAGAAACTGGTTGTTTTTTCACCTGGCATGGCACAGCCGGCGTTTAAGGCCTTTTCACCGACGGCAAAAGTCCCCTGCCTGATCGACGGCGATATCACCGTCTGGGATTCATTGGCGATTACCGAATACCTGGCTGAGAAACATCCCAACGTCTGGCCTGCTGAGGCCAAAACCCGCGCCTGGGCACGCTGTGCCGCGGCCGAAATGCATTCTGGTTTTACCGCCCTGCGCAATACCTGTTCCATGAGCTGCGGCGTGCGCGTCAAAATGAACGACATCTCTCCCGCCCTCAGCAACGACATTAACCGCATCTGTGAACTCTGGCAGGAAGGGCTAACGCGCTTTGGTGGGCCGTTTCTGGCAGGAAAACAGTTTTCGGCAGTAGACGCCTTCTTTGCGCCCGTTGTTTTCCGCATCAAAACCTATCAGCTTCCTGTATCGCCGGAAGCGACGGCCTATTGCGACCATCTGTTGGCGCAGCCTGCTATGCAGCGCTGGCTGGAAGAGGCGTTAGCGGAAACCTGGCGTGAAGATGAACATGACGAAGAAGTGAGAAAAGCGGGAGAAGTGATAGAAGATCGGCGCGCTCGTGCTTAGCGCTGTCGCAATCGGTGGCCCGTTCGGCCACCGTTAATCAACTATTCTAAAGCATCAGAAAGAAGGAACCGTTATTCGGTTTCGATACTCGCCATGCTCTGCGGTTGGCGAGAAGCCAGCGATTTCTGTTTCTTGTAGCTCAACGCGGCAGCAGGCACCTCGCTGACCTTACCGGTTTCCATCCACTTACGCAGACGGTTAGCATCGGCAAAGTGCGTGTATTTACCGAATGCGTCCAGCACCACCAGCGCCACAGGCCGCTGATTAATGATCGTCCTCATCACCAGACAGTGTCCCGCCTGATTCGTGAAGCCCGTTTTGGTCAGTTGGATGCTCCAGTCCGCTTTATAGACCAGATGATTCGTGTTTCTGAACGGCAGGCTATACGTCGGGTTAGAGAACGTCGCCGTTTTCTCCTGCGTGGTGCTCAGTTGGCTCAGCAGTGGATATTGCTTGCTGGCAATCAGGAGTTTAGTGAGATCGCGGGCGGTCGAGACGTTATTGATGGACAGCCCGGTTGGCTCAACATAGCGCGTGTGGGTCATGCCTAGCGCACGAGCTTTGGCATTCATCGCGCGGATAAACGCCTGATAACCGCCCGGATAGTGGTGCGCCAGACTCGCTGCCGCTCGGTTTTCTGAGGACATCAGCGCCAGTAGCAGCATGTCATGGCGGCTGATCTGACTATTCAGACGAACACGCGAGTATACCCCTTTCATTTCCTTCGTCTGGCTGATATCCACAGAGATGATTTCATCCAGCGGCTGATTGGCATCCAGCACGACCAGCGCCGTCATCAATTTGGTCACCGAAGCAATCGGCACTACCACATCTGGGTTACTGGAATACAGAATGTGGTTATCACGCAAATCCACCACCATGGCACTACCGGAAGCAATTTCCTGATGCGCCGTGCCGGCGGAGTACGTCGGCGCTTTCGCCACAGCCTGAGGCAACATCACAGCATGGGTTGACAGCAGCAACAGGCCACAAAGAGAAAGCTTAAAATTTTTAGTCATTCTTCAATAACTTAAACAGTATTCTGTTAAATGAAAGGGATAGGCATCGGCATTATAATTTACCGCCCTTCCCCACGCACTCATGCAGCAGAAAAAGCTTTGTGACAAATTTTGACAAACGGTTTTGTCAACCCACTGTTTTTTATCGCATTATGTCAGAGACGGTTTTATTTTGCGCATCTGGTTGAGCAAACACAGGCTGACGCCGCTAAATATTCCCGCGGAAATCCCACTTGCCGCGCCGGACAACAGACAGAATGCGGGGTCATGCGCCAACGCGGGAAACCGAGCCAGTTGGACGGAAAAATAGAAACGAGAACAAAATGTCAGCAGCATCAAGCCCAGCGGCCACCATGATCCCGTGCGCTGAAAAACGCGTGATTCCGGCCGATAAACGCCTGACGTTTTCCCCCACGTCCACCCGATGCCCAGCCCAACGCTCAACGTCAGCAGAAATCCCCCTGCCGCCGCAAGCGGGATCAGCAGCGTATGAAAAATCGCGCTAACGCCCCACACCATGAAAACGATTGGCACAACCAGCATCCGTGCCAGCGATTGTCGCCTCGGCTGGCTGGCTTTTATTCCGGCATAAATCAGGTAACCCAAAACCATCCACACCCAGTAAGGCGTGTGACGCAGAATAATCAGCAGGTCTTCCACGGCAGTAGATTCCTTCCTCAACGGTGACAGTGACGATTACGGCGTGACTTTTGCCTGTTCCAGCGCCTGTTTCACCGCATTAATCACTCCCTGACTCGATAACGTTGCCCCTGTTACCGCATCCACCTTGTTAATATCCTGCTTCTCAATGAGCTCCGGCACGATTTGATCCGTCGCGCTCAGCATCATCGCTTCGGTATCGCCGTGCTTCAACACTTCAGCATTAGCGATCTTTCCGTCTTTAATGCTGACCGTAACCTCAACGTCTGCCGCCTTACCTTGCGCTTTTCCGATATAGCTGCCATCTTTATATTGCGCCACATCGCTGCCATGAACGGACAGAGAAAACACCATCACTAACGTGGCCAACGCCGCCGAAATAGATTTTTTCATCATTTCCCCATGTGTAAATCAGACACTAAAAAAACAACAACTCAATAACCATAAAATAACAGTTACTTAAAACCTAATAATTGATAATAGGATTTCGTTTCAATATTATCCAATGACAATTGAAGTCGTATCGCACACTCTATACACCTATCCCTGAGTGCTTTCAACTGTGTTTCATCATCGGTCATTACCGATATTTCTACGAAATAACCCAAGGTCTCAATATAATCGAGCGTAATATGGAAGGCGTCTAAAAAGTAGATGCTGCGGATTTTATGAATTTCAAAAAGGGGCTGATACCCTAACGTCTGTAGCATGCTGTGGGTTTTTTCAAAATCTTCGACATTAACCGCTTCGCAGCGATCGATGCCCGGCCCTTTCACGATCCAGAGCTTAATTCCCGATGGCTCCATGCGGCGCACCCACATTTTGATATTTTGTTGCTGTAGATGCCTTCCTACATCATCGTAATAAACGTCGTGTTCTTTATTTTCAAAGACGAAAGCCTCTGGGTGAAGGCTAAAAAGCGTATTCCTGAAAACGGCTATATCGTCGATACGAAATTTAAATTCAACTTCATATTTCCCTGTGAAATGTTCAACCATGTTCATTCCCCTCACTGGACTCCCTGAAATAACATTGACTCCCCGCCACATTGAACAGCGCTTTATTACGCTGTTGTACGAAAATTCAAGATAATAATGATTCAGTCATCCGCAAAATAGATCATACAGGTAACATAATGGCCCAGTGGCCGTCCTCTTATCCTCCTTGATTCACGCCTTACGTCCTGTCACAGGCCGTCACCGCGATAGCAATGCCGACCTTAATAATAAAACCGCATTCTTGCCTTACAACGTCAGATATCCTGAGAGCAATGTCCTGTCAGAGCATGCCCATTGACGAATATATTCGGATATTTCCCAACAAAAAAAGGCGGTCAGAGCCCTTACTGAACGCTGACCGCCGTTAATAGTAGCTGAGAAGGCAAAAACCGCTAGTTCTTCACGCAACAACCGCAGGTAATAGCAAAATCAGTGCAGAATCGAAGCCATGATGATGCATAAACTCACGCAAAATCAGTAACCGGGCGGAGAAAGCGTTTTCAAGCGGAATGCCCTCCCAGGCAGCCGGACTCCCCAGCATGACACGTTCCAGACGTTTAAATGTCCGCTCCATATCATCCTGCAGCAAGCGCCAGCCAGCGTCCTCTTTTTCTGCTCCCGAGATCTGAGCGATAGTCACCAAGGCGGGATCAAAAGCAAACAGAACGGAACCCGCAGGGATGTCGTGGCGAATCCGCGTCACTTCATCCTCTACCGCCATGATTGCCAGCTCCATTTCGTCTGGCGTTGGGGGAAGATGCCTGAAAAACGTCGCCGCCGTTTTATCAAAACCGATGGTCAGTTGCAGAGTTACCGATGGGTGCGATGCCGTCCCGCAGACAACCGTCGTCTGCTGTTCGCCAATGCACAGCACCGTTACCGACGCATCGGGCGCGACGCACTGTCTGGCAAGCGAGTACACCTGTTGCAGATTCACCTCATTTTCCATCACGGCATCCCTCTATTATTTAGTGCTGTCCCTCATGCTGGCAGCAACGTGCAATACCGGCAATATCAGCAGGCGTGGTGCGGCAGCAGCCGCCAATCAGACGCGCCCCTGCCGCTTGCCACTCGGGCAGATACGCCGTCAGCGAGCAGGCTGCATCGTGAGCACTGCTCCACGTTTTCGTTACTGCATCATATTGCTCGCCGGAATTGGGATAAACCACCAACGGCAAATCCGTCAGTGAAGACAGATGCGTCAACGCGGGCGTCACGTTTTCCAGCGCAATGCAGTTGATCCCCACGGCAACCACCTGCGAACAGGCATTAACCCGCGCCAGCACCGTACGCAATGGGGTGCCGTCGCTGAGGTGCTCGCTGTCGCGCAGCGTGAAGGAGAACCAGGCCTGCGCCTGAGGGAACTCCGCCAGTAACGTAATCAGCGCCTCGATTTCCGCAAAGGACGGCATCGTCTCACAGGCCAGAAGATCGGCACCTGCCTCGTGCAACGCCGCTATACGCGGCCGATGAAACGCCATCATCTCGACCTGCGGCAGTTGGTAATCACCGCGATACTCCGAACCATCCGCCAGATAGGCACCGTAAGGCCCCACAGATCCCGCCACCAGCAGCGTTCCAGCCTGCGGATTATCACGACGGTAATCATCCCGCGCCTGCGCCGCCAACTGTACGCTCTTAGCAATCAGCGCCAACGACGCCGCTTCACTATAGCCACGCGCTGCAAACCCTTGCGGCGTCGCTTGATAGCTAGCCGTAATCGCGCACTGCGCCCCTGCCTTGAAATAGTCGAGATGAACCTGATAAATCAGTGCAGGGTTTTCAACCAGCACTTTCGCCGACCACAGTGGATCCGTTAAATCACAGCCGCGCGCTTCCAGTTCGGTCGCTAGCGCGCCATCCAACACAATTGTGGGTGCCGTCGCCAGCAGTTCGGTAACCGTATTTTTACGCAATGTCTTCCACTCCTGTTAATCCACGCTTCTTCATTGACTGCGTGAAATAATAAGCACCGTAGCACAGCGCGACAAACGGAATTCCACACCACAGCGCAATTCGCTGGCTGGGATCAAATGCCAGCCCGACGCAGGCCAGTAAGCACAATATAAAACCAAGAATCGACGTGATGGGGAACCAGGGCGCGCGATATTGCAGGTCGGACAACGGTTTTCCCGTACGGATATGGTGACGGCGGAACATATAGTGCGAGGCGCAGATGCTCAGCCACACCGCCACCACGGCAAAGCCGGAAATCGCAGACAGCGCCACGTAAACGGTATCCGGTGCGACCACGCTGGAAAACAGCGCCAGCAGCCCGCCCAACATACTGACGGAAATGGCAAAGAGCGGAATGCCGCGGCGCGTCAGACGAGAAAAACGGCGCGGCAGCGTGCCTTCATTGGACAGTGACCACAGCATACGCCCCGAGGCATACAGACCTGAGTTAGCGGCGGACAGGATCGCCGTCAAAATCACGAAATTAAAAATATCGGCGGCGTAAGGAATACCAATCTTTTCAAACACCAGCACAAACGGGCTTTTCGCAATACCGGCCTCTTCCATCGGAATTATCGCCGCCAGCACCAGCACCGTACCCAGAAAGAAGATCACCAGTCGCGCAACGGTCGTACGAATCGCCATCGGCACCACTTTCTGTGGATTCTCGGTTTCCCCTGCCGCGATGCCGATCAGCTCCGTACCGGAGAAAGCGAAGTTAACCGCCACCATCGTCATCAGAATCGGCAGGCCGCCGTGTGGGAACCAGCCAGACGCGGTAATATTCTGGAAAAACGGCGCGGGTGAACCGTCCTGCATCGGAATAAAGCCAAACATCGCACCAGCACCGAGCACGATAAAAGCGAGAATCGTGACAACTTTAACGATCGAAAACCAAAATTCCCCTTCAGCAAAGAAGCGGGACGACACGATATTCAGCAGGTAGATCAGCACACAAAACAGCAGACACCAGGTCCAAACTGGCACCTGCGGGAACCAATACTGCATGCAAAAACCCGCAGCAGTCAGGCTGGAACCCAGCGCGACCGTCCACGTCAGCCAATACAGCCACGCCACGGTATAGCCGGTTGCTGGGCTGAGATAGCGGGACGCATAGACATGAAACGCCCCGGTTTCCGGCATCGCAACGGACAGCTCCCCCAAACTCAGCATCACCAGATACACCACCAGCGCACCGATCAGATACGCCAAGAGCGTTCCGGCGGCACCCGTGGTGGAAATAATGTAGCCCGTATTAAAAAACAGGCCGGTACCGATGACGCCGCCGAGCGAAAGCATCACCAAGTGGCGAGCTTTCATGGTGCGCTTAAACTGCCCTTCCGAGCCTGATGCGTGTTGTTCCATGATGACCTTTCGTTATAGACGTCTAAACTTCCAGATAGATAGCCTGTTATACCGTCAACCGATTCGTAAAGTAAAGTGCAGGCCGGAGGGCGTGGGGTGGAGTGCGTTAAATTTGAGCAGCGTACTGAAAACACAGGGAGCGGGAAACCAGACATGGGGAAACGGTGAGCGTCTACGGCTCACCAATCACACGTGCGATGTCTGCCGATGTTTTCAACGTACGGATCTCGCTGAATAACTCGGCGGCGTCGTCGTACTCTTTACGCAAATAACCGAGCCACTGTTTGATGCGTGCAACGTGATACATTCCCGTGTCGCCCTGTTTTTCCAACTGCACGTATTTTTGTAGCAGCAGCATGACCTCCGGCCACGGCATACGCGGTTCGTTATACTTGATCACGCGGCTCAGGTTCGGCACATTCAGCGCCCCTCGCCCGATCATCACCGCGTCGCAACCCGTTGTCGCCATACAGTCCTGCGCACTCTGCCAGTCCCAGATTTCGCCGTTGGCGATCACCGGAATCCGCAACCGCTGGCGAATTTCCCCTATCGCCTGCCAGTTAATACATTCAGCTTTATAACCGTCTTCTTTCGTGCGGCCATGCACGACCAGCTCGCTCGCGCCTGCCTGCTGCACCGCGTCGGCAATTTCAAACTGGCGAGCGCCGGAATCCCAACCCAACCGTATTTTCACGGTGACCGGCAGATGAGCTGGCACCGCCTCACGCATCGCTTTCGCGCCCTGATAAATCAACTCGGGATCTTTTAACAGCGTCGCCCCGCCACCGCTGCCGTTCACCAGCTTGGACGGGCAACCGCAGTTGAGATCGACGCCATACGAACCTAGATCAACGGCCCGCGCTGCATTTTCCGCCAGCCACTGTGGGTATTGCCCCAGTAGCTGTACGCGCACCAGCGTGCCGGACGGCGTGCGGCTGGCGTGGTGCAATTCAGGGCAAAGGCGATAAAAGGACTTCACCGGCAGACACTGATCCACTACGCGTAAAAATTCGGTGACGCACAGGTCATAATCATTTACTTCAGTCAGCAGTTCTCGCACTAATGAGTCGAGAACCCCTTCCATCGGGGCAAGCAGAACACGCATAACGCTACTCGGTAACCATTTTATCGTTAATCACAGCCATTCATTGCACGGCTAAAAAAGCAGGCAATCTTAGGGGGTATTGTACGAGGAACGCAACGGGAAAGATAAGGCAGGACGGACCATGAGGTTGCCTCTTGTAAACATATCATCAATAATTCGTGACGAACTTGTGCCGAGGCCGTCCTTACGGACCACAGCGAAGTGGCTATTTATTATGTCGAATGTCAAAACTATGCAGAACGTCAAAATCGACGCGCTGCAACGCCCGTGGCTTTCTCTGCCGAATAATGCCGACAAGCTGCTGCTACATTCCTGCTGCGCCCCCTGCTCTGGTGAAGTCATGGAAGCCATCACCGCTTCTGGCATCGACTACACCATTTTCTTTTATAACCCTAACATCCACCCGCAGCGTGAATACCTGATTCGCAAAGAAGAGAATATCCGTTTCGCCGAACAGCATAAGACGGTGGCTCGTCGCGTATGATCGAAATCAGCAAGCGCGAACGTTTCTATCAACAGGAGTATTGCGGCTGTATTTATTCCCTGCGCGATTCCAATAAGCATCGAAAATCACAGGGACGCGATATTATTCGCATCGGTAAGCTGTATTACGGCGACGAAACCGAATAACCGCATCACACCAGAATCCGGCACGCAGTGCCGGACTCTCAGCGTCTTACTTCTTCACATCGACCTGATAGAAAATATGCTTCCCGAATGGATCGATTTCATAGCCGGTCACTTCCTTACGGACTGGCTCAAAGATAGTGGAATGCGCAATCATGACGGCCGGAGCCTGATCGTGCATCATCTGCTGTGCCTGCTTGTACAGGGCAATGCGCTGCTCGTGATTCTGTGAAGCGCGCGCTTCGATAATGATTTTATCAAACGGTGCGTAACACCATTTTGCTGAGTTGGAACCGCCGTTAGCCGCTGTGCAGGTGAAGAGCGGCCCGAAGAAGTTATCAGGATCGCCCGTCGCCGTTGTCCAGCCCATCAACGCCGCCTGATGCTCACCGCCTTTCACCCGCTTCAGGTATTCCCCCCACTCGAAGGTGACAATTTTGGCCTGCACGCCGATTTTCGCCCAGTCGGCCTGAATCATCTCCGACATGCGACGGGCATTCGGGTTATACGGACGCTGCACCGGCATCGCCCACAGTTCAATCGTGGTTCCCTCAGCCAAGCCCGCTTCTTTCAGTAATGCTTTGGCCTTCTCGGGATCGTAGTCATAATCCTTCAGTTCACTATCCGCACTCCAGACGCCCGGCGGCAGCAGGTTTTTCGCCGCCGTTCCGGTTCCCTGAAAAACAGCCTCGATAATCGCTGGCTTGTTAATCGCCATCGTCAATGCCTGCCGCACTTTCACATTATCCGTCGGCGCTTTTTGGGTATTGAACGACAGGAAGCCGGTATTCAATCCCGCTTTCTGCATCAGCACGATATCCTTATTCTCTTTCATGCGCGGAAGATCGGCGGGATTAGGGAACGGCATCACCTGACATTCATTCTTCTCCAGCTTGGCATAACGCACGGAGGCATCCGGCGTTATAGTGAAAATCAACCGATCCAGCTTGGCCTTGCCTTCCCAATAGGCGGGAAATGCCTTAAAGAGAATGCGGGAATCTTTCTGATACTGCGCTAATTCGAAAGGTCCGGTACCAATCGGGTCCATGTCCACGCGTTCCGGCGTGCCAGCTTTCAGCATCGCATCGGCATATTCCGCAGAGAGAATAGAAGCAAAGTACCAAGCTAAGTCAGCCAGAAACGGGGCTTCCGCATGGGAGAGCGTAAAGCGCACCGTATGGTCATCCACCTTCTCGATGTTCTGAATCAACGAGCCAAAGGACAAGCTCTCAAAATTGGCATAAGTGCCTTTCGAGACGTTGTGATAAGGGTGCTGCGGATCTTTTTGCCGCATGAAGGAGAAAATAACGTCGTCGGCAGTAAAATCACGTGAGGGTTTGAAATATTTGTTGCTCTGAAATTTAACGCCTTTACGCAAATGGAAAGTATACACGCGCCCATCGGCGCTGATATCCCAACGCTCTGCCAGACTCGGTATCAGCTCCGTCGACCCCACTTTAAAATCTACCAGACGGTTATAAATCGTTACCGCGCTGGCATCCACGCTGGTACCGGAGGTGTAAAGCTGTGGGTTAAAGTTTTCCGGCGATCCTTCTGAGCAATATACCAGCGTATTCGCCGAGGCCGCTGAGGCGACTGCCAGCGTCAACGCAGCCAATGTGAATCGTACTCCTGCTTTTTTCATCCCAGACCTCGTTTGTTATTTGTATTCCATCGCACGGTTATAAAAGTCATGACAATAAAATGACAAATAAAACCCTCAAATGAAATAATTTCTACGTTAGGATAACGAGCAAGGCTATTACTAAATAAAAGCACTGAATAAAACGTACGGAATAAAAAGGATTCGTTATGACAGACAGTCTGGATCATCAACTCAGCACGCGTTTTTACCGTTACCTCGCCGTCTCCAGCCAAAGCGATGCCAGCTCGACAACGCTGCCCAGCACCCCAGAACAGCATGAGATGGCGAAAGTGCTGGCGGACGAGTTGCGTGCGTTAGGTTTGCAGAATGTCGTGATTGACGAGTACGCCACCGTAACCGCCGTGAAGCCGGGCAACTGTCCGTCCGCACCCCGCATCGGTTTTATTACGCATATCGACACAGTTGACGTCGGCCTGTCGCCGCATATTCACCCGCAGATGCTGCACTTTACCGGTGAAGACCTGTGCCTGAATGCCGAACAGGACATCTGGCTGCGCACGGCAGAACACCCGGAAATTCTGCCGTATATCGGGCAGGACATTATTTTTAGCGACGGAACCAGCGTACTCGGCGCGGATAACAAGGCTGCCGTTACCGTGGTGATGACGCTCATGGAGAACCTGAACGACGCCACACCGCACGGCGATATCGTCGTGGCCTTCGTGCCGGACGAAGAAATCGGGCTACGCGGTGCGAAAGCGCTCGATCTCAAACGCTTCGATGTCGATTTTTCCTACACCATCGACTGCTGCGAACTGGGTGAAGTAGTGTATGAGAACTTCAATGCGGCCTCGGCGGAAATTCGCTTTACCGGCGTGCCAGCACACCCGATGTCGGCAAAAGGCGTACTGGTCAACCCGCTGCTTATGGCGCATGACTTTATCAGCCTGTTCGATCGCCAGCAGACGCCGGAGCACACGGAGGGACGTGAGGGCTATGTCTGGTTTAACGATCTGACGGCGAATGCCAATGAAGCGAAACTTAAAGCCTCTATCCGCGATTTCGATTTAGCCACGTTTGAACAGCGGAAACAGCAGATCGCCACGATCGCTGAGAAGATTGCCGCGCAGTACCCGACGGGCAGCGTGACCTATACCCTCACCGATATCTACAGCAATATCAGCAACGCCATCACCGACGATCGCCGCGCGATCGATCTGCTGTTTGCCGCACTAGATACACTGGGCATTGAACCCAAAGTGACGCCGATGCGCGGGGGCACGGACGGCGCGGCGCTGTCCGCCAAAGGATTGCTGACGCCAAACTTCTTCACCGGCGCGCACAATTTCCACTCGCGCTTTGAATTTTTACCCATTCCGTCGTTTGTGAAGTCGTATGAAGTGGCACTGAATTTATGCCTGCTGGCGGCGAAATAATCGCGTCCAGAAAAGAGAAAGGCGGACATCCGTCCGCCCCACCTACTTCTGCGCCGACCGCAGCGCCGACGGCGTCAGGCCATATTCCTTTTTGAATTGATGACTGAGGTGGCTGGCAGAGCTGAACCCGCAGGCCAGCGCGATATCCGTGATCGGCTGCGTACCCTGTCGCACGAGCACTTCAGCGCGGGCCAGCCGCTGTTTCAGGACATACTGATGCGGCGCTATTCCCACACTCTGGCGAAACATGCGCGCAAAGTGAAACTCGCTAAGCCCCGCTTCCGCCGCCAGCATCTGTAGCGTCAGAGGCTGATCGAGATGTGCATCAATCTGCATTTTGCTGCGCCGCAATACCGCTGGCGCCAGCCCGCCGCGCACCGTTGGCAGCTCCCATTGCAATTGGGTGTAACTACGCAGCACCTGAATCATCAACAGCGTCGCCGCGCTGCCAAGAACAAGCTGATTCGCCGGGTCATCCCAGCGGTTATTCAGTAGAAACTGTCGATACAGCGAGGTAATCTGTGGATCACTGCCAAATATTCGCTCTTCGGTACAGATCGATGCTGGGCTGCGATCCCAGGTTTGCTCCGCCAATGCTCGCAGATGCGTATCGTCAAAATACAGGTGAACAAAACTGAGGTCGCCACGGATATCCCAGGTCGAGGCGCTCTGTTTCGGCATCAGACAGAAACGATCCGGCCCGCCACCGTTATGCCAGCCATCTGCCGTTTTATGGTAGCTCTCATAACCATCAGCGATATAAAGGCTAAGTGTATGGTGTTCGGTGTTTTCCATCGTGACACGGTCATAGCGATTAAACCAGGAGGCCAGCCGCACACCGGACGTCAGCTCAACCGTATCACGTAGCTCGGTTTTATGATGCAACATAGTATCGAACGCTTTATAACGATGCATTGCTGCCTCCATTTCTCACTTAACCGCAAGATTTTGCTATTCACCGCAAGATGCTGAAAGCTCACGGCAATCATACGCGCCATACTGCCGACATAAACTCATGCGGAGTCATTTAATGAATAGCTTACTCTACTTTTCTGTCGTTCTTATCTGGGGCACAACCTGGATCGCCATCAGCCTGCAACAGGGTGACGTCGCCGCCGAAGTGTCCGTCTTTTGGCGCTTTTTACTGGCATCGGCCATCTTACTGACTTTTCTGGCACTGACACGACGCCTGAGAGCGCTCCCCCTACGCACTCACCTACTGTGTATGGTACAAGGGCTGTGCGTATTCGGCGTTAACTTTCTCTGCTTTTACCACGCTATCGCCTGGATTTCGAGCGGCTTAGAATCGATTATTTTCTCGATGGCGGTGCTGTTTAACGCCTTTAACAGTCGGCTTTTCTTCAAACAACCGCTGACGCGCAACGTGGCCATCGCCACACCACTCGGGCTTATCGGCATCGTCGCACTGTTCTGGCACGATCTGACGCAACTCGACGCACAACCTTATCTGCTGTGGGGTGTGGGATTGAGCATCCTGGGCACCTACTGCTTCTCGCTGGGCAATATGATTAGCGCTCAGCACCAGCGACAGGGTCGAGACGTACTGACCACCAACGGTTGGGGCATGGGATATGGGGCACTATGGATGGGGTTATTCAGTCTGATTCAGGGATATCACTTCACACCAGAGTACAGTACCGACTATCTGGGGTCACTGCTCTATCTGGCGATCTTTGGGTCGGTGATCGGCTTCGGTGCCTACTTCAGCCTGATCGGCCGCATCGGTGCCAGTCAGGCGGCGTACACCACGCTGCTCTTTCCGCTGGTGGCGCTGTCTATTTCAACGTTATTTGAAGATTATCAGTGGCGACCCAACGCGTTTATCGGCTTACTGCTGATTCTGGCAGGCAACGCGGTAATGTTCTACCGCCCACGTCGTCCGGTCGCACTGCCGGCCACGGCAAAATAACGCGATAAAAAAGGGAGCCGTCTGGCTCCCTATCGTTTTTACTTGTCCGCTGGCTTACTGCGGTTTTGCGGACGTGGCGCGCGGCGTTGGCCTTCGCCATTACCCTTACCGCTATTGCCTTTATTCCCACCCCACGGGCTATCGCTATTACCGCCCGCTTTACGCGGCTGGCGATTGCCATCGGCTGGACGGCGTTCACTCTGACCTTGACTACGCTCAGACTGCCCACGCGGCGCACCAGACTGCGCACGAGGCGACCCGTTACGTGCCCCACCGCCGCCACGGTTTCCCTGGCGGCCATTCACAATCGGCTCGGCCTTGATAGACGGATCCGGCTCGTAGCCTTCGATAGCGATACGTGGAATCTCACGCTTCAACAGACGCTCAATGTCACGCAGCAGTTTGTGCTCATCCACACAGACTAGCGACAGCGCTTCACCCGTTGCTTCCGCACGACCGGTACGGCCAATACGGTGAACATAGTCTTCCGGCACGTTTGGCAGCTCATAGTTCACCACGTGCGGCAGTTGGTCGATATCCAGACCACGCGCGGCGATATCCGTTGCAACTAGCACGCGAATGCTGCCGTCTTTGAAATTCGCCAGTGCACGCGTACGCGCCCCCTGACTTTTATTACCGTGGATAGCCGCAGCGGTAATACCGTCTTTTTCCAGCAACTCAGCGAGGTGGTTAGCGCCGTGTTTAGTCCGGGTAAAGACCAATACCTGCTGCCAGTTATTTTCGCCAATCAGCTGTGATAGCAGTTCACGTTTGCGGCGCTTATCGACAAAATGGACGTGCTGCGTAACCAGTTCAGACGGCGTATTGCGACGCACAACTTCAACCGAAGCCGGATTGGTCAGCAGCTTGTTCGCCAGCGCTTTGATCTCATCAGAGAAGGTCGCGGAGA
The DNA here is from genome assembly GCF_013449375.1 of Pectobacterium sp. CFBP8739. Taxonomy (GTDB): domain Bacteria; phylum Pseudomonadota; class Gammaproteobacteria; order Enterobacterales; family Enterobacteriaceae; genus Pectobacterium. The sequence continues at coordinate 774,930 of NZ_JACDRR010000005.1, forward strand.
ACAGCAGATTTTGCCGTTTAGCAGGTAGCTTCGCCAGTACGCGACGAATATCGTGAATGAAACCCATGTCCAGCATGCGGTCCGCTTCATCCAGCACCAAAATTTCAATCTGTGACAGGTCAACGGCGTTCTGGTGTTCCAGATCGAGCAAACGCCCCGGGGTCGCCACCAGAATATCCACACCGCCGCGCAGTTTCATCATCTGCGGGTTAATACTCACACCACCAAATACGACGAGTGAACGCAGGCGCAGATACTTGCTATACGCCTTCACATTCTCATCAATCTGCGCGGCCAGCTCACGGGTTGGCGTCAGAATCAATGCCCGAACCGGACGGCGGCCTTTCCCTTTATTCTGCGCTTCACGGCTGGTCAGCAGTTGCAATAACGGCAGCGTAAAGCCCGCCGTTTTACCCGTACCCGTTTGGGCACTGGCCATCAAATCGCGCCCTTCCAGCACGACAGGGATAGCCTGACGCTGAACAGGGGTAGGATCGCGATAACCCTGCTCGTCAATCGCGCGCAGAATATCGGCACTCAGGCCGAGAGAATCAAATGACATAAAAAGAACAACTCCAGATCCGCTCTGACCGGACAGCAGCCGGTGTAGTTTTCAGAGGGTCAGTAAGACGGGTTTGCTGGGCCACTATTTACGTAACAACTCACGTAACACTTCACGTAACAACGACATACGCAACAACCACGGTGAACGAGCACAACTACGGTGCATGACTGCCGAGGATTGTAGCAGAGATTCTGAGCACTAAGGGATTTTTATCTACGATGGTGCATTTTTTCGCTATCGGCAGTCCAAATCAGGGGCTCAGTGAGACGATTAGCTGACATCCGCTACCGTTTCACGGCCAAACGGAATACACAGCGGCGTACCGAAGAACGGATCGTCAATGATGCGGCAGTTCAGGTTAAACACCGTTTTTACCGTGGCTTCCGTGAGAATGTCGCGCGGGTTGCCCTGCGCAAATACCGTTCGATTATGGACGGCCACCATGTGATGAGCATAGCGACACGCCAGATTCAAATCATGCAACACCATGACGATGGTTTTCTGCTGCTGAAGGTTCAACTCCCGCAACAAATCCAGCACCTCCATCTGATGCGCCAGATCGAGATAGGTCGTCGGTTCATCAAGCAGGACGATGTCGGTATCCTGCGCCAGCGTCATCGCAATCCAGACGCGCTGGCGCTGCCCGCCGGACAGCGAATCCACCGCGCGATCCTTTAACGCCAGCACACCGGTGCTGCGCAACGCCTGCAGCACTTTTTCTTCATCCGTGGCCGACCACTGTTTCAACCATGACTGATGCGGGTAGCGCCCCATCTTCACCAATTGATAGACCGTCAGGCCTTCCGGCGCGGTCGGCGTTTGCGGAAGAATCGCCAGTGACTTCGCCACCTCAACGGTGGATTGCCGATGAATATCCGCCCCGTTAACAATAATCGTCCCGCTCGTGGGCTTCAGCAGGCGGGCAAACGACTTCAGTAACGTGCTTTTGCCGCAGCCGTTACTGCCCACCAGCACCGAGATTTTCCCGGCTGGCAGCGTAATATCCAGCGCATCAATCACGACCTGTTTTTCGTAACTCAGCGTCAGCGACTGGCTGGCAATCGCCTCGCGGTCAGTTGGAGGGATGCGTGTTGGCTGCACATTCTCTGGCATAATCTTGCAATCTCAATAACGTTGCCGAAGCAATAAATAGATAAAGAAAGGCGTCCCGAGCACGGAGATAAAAATACCGGCAGGCAAATCCAACGGTAAGAACGCCGTGCGGCCAATCAAATCGGCCACCATCACCAATAAGCCGCCCGTCAGCGCCGACACCAGCGCCAATCCGGGGAATGAACGGCTCGCCAGCTTTTTCGCAATATGCGGAGCCAGCAGACCGACAAAGGCCATCGCGCCTGCATAGGCAATCGCCGCCCCAGCCAGCGCGACGCTCAGCGTCAGCAGCGCGAGCCGGATGCGTCCAACAGATTGACCGACACCACAGGCCAGCGCGTCATCCAACTCATGCACGTTAACGTGTCTCGCCAGCCCCACTAAAAACGGTGCACCGAGCAGCAACCAACCCGCTAACTCAGACACATGCTGCCACTGCGCGCCATAAATACTGCCCGTCAGCCACACGTAGGCCGTCAGCGTGGTGCCTATCGGGCTAAACACCAGCATCATCGTCACTGCTGCGCCCATAATGGCGGACAGCCCAACGCCAACCAACACCAGACGCAGCGGCGATGCGCCCTGCTTCCAGGCCAGCAGATAAATGGCGATCGCCGTCAGCCACGCCCCGCTCATTGCCGCCAGCGGCAACCAACGCTGGCTTATCGCCGTCGCCAGGAACGAGAGGAAGAACACCGCCGCCGCCGATGCGCCACTGGTAATCCCCAGAATATCCGGCGAAGCCAGCGGATTGCGCACAATGCTTTGCAGAATCAAGCCGGATATCGCCAGTGCTCCGCCCACCAACAGCGCCAGCAGCGCGCGCGGTAAACGCAGGTCATTGACGATAAAATGCACGCCGCTGTCTGCCTTGCCCAGCAGCGCCGACGTCACCTGCGCAGGAGACATCGCCACCTCACCCAGCGACAGCGAGAGAAACACGACGGCTAGCAACACCAGCAGGAGCGACAGCGCCACCGCAGAGGTACGGCGATCAATCTGGCGCGAGACCGCTCCTACGCGCACGGTCAACACCTTACCCATGCCGCATCCCCCTTCTCGCCAGATAAATGAAGAAAGGCGCACCCAGCAACGCGGTCATCGCCCCGACGGGTACTTCCTGCGGCACGATCAGCAGACGCGAGGCGACATCAGCCAGCAGCAGCAGCGTAGCACCGAAAATCGCACAGCCGGGTAGCAGCCAGCGGTGATCGGTTGACAGCACGCGACGCACAATATGCGGCACAATCAGCCCGACAAAACCGATATTTCCGGCGATTGCCACCGCGCCACCCGCCAGCCCGATCACGCACAGCCCAGATAGCGCACGCACCAATGCGGTTCGCTGCCCCAGCCCTTTGGCGATCTCGTCTCCCGCTACCAGAATATTCAGGTGTCGTGCCAGCAGTAGCGCGAGGAATAGCGCGATAGCAAAGTACGGCAAGAGCGGTAACAGCATCGACAGGCTGCGACCGGACACCGAACCAGCCAGCCAGAATAGCATGCTGTCCAGCCCGTCCTGGTTGATCACCAGCAGCGCCTGCGTAAACGCAATAAACAGCGCGCTAATGGCGGCACCGGCCAGCACAATGCGTAAATGGCTGGAACGCGCATTGCCGAGCGTACCCAGCACGTACACCATGACGCCCGCCACGGCGGCACCCAAATAGGCCGTCCACGCCAGCGCGATCTGCGAGGAAAAGGTAAACACCGAAGACAGCAGCACGATGGCAAACATGGCGCCCGCGTTAATACCGAATATCCCCGGCGACGCCAACGGATTACGCGTCAACGCCTGCATTAAGGCTCCGGCGACGGCGAGGCTGGCACCGACGACGATGGCAATCACCGTTCGTGACAGGCGCGTCGTCAACACCAGTATGTGATCGATCTGCTGCGGATCGTAATGGAACAGTGAATTGAACACGTCCCCCAACGAAATGGTGGTTTGCCCCAGCATCAGGCTGGCGACCATACTCAGCAGCAATAATGCGATACCCGCTGCTGTCACGATGCCTTGTCTCATCGCGTCTGACTCTCCTCTGCGATATCGCTTTTCTTATCAGCAGACTCTGTCTTGCCAGCAAACTGTTGTTCGATATCATCCAGCATCTGGTTCGCCCCCACAATACCGCCAGACAGGCTCCAAGCTACGTTATCCACCGGATACACCTGTTGCTGCTGAGACGCATGCAGCCGCTGCCAGAGCGGGTGAGCCTGCCAGTCGCGATAGTTCTGCGCCACCGCGGGTTTGCCTGAACGGAGCAAAACAAAGAACAGGTCGGCATCCACCACCGGAATGCTCTCTTTGCTGGTGAGCTTTTGCATCACGCCTGACGTATAGCTTTCCGGCCGCGACCAGACAAAGCCGATTTCCGACAGTACCGATCCGGCAAAACTGGCAGGTAGATAGGTACGCATGTGATCTTCACGGAATTCGAGAATAGAGACGCTGAGCGGCCAGCGTTCACCGAATCGGGCTTTCAGACGGTCACGCAGCACATCCACGCGCTGGTTCCAGTGGGATAAAATCTCGTTCGCTTTTTCTTCTCTGTTCAGCGCCACGCCCATCATCTGTAGCGTGTCCTTAAATTCAGACACCCTGTCTAGCGCAATCGTCGGTGCAATCTGCGACAGCAGACCGTAGATTTTCTCATGCCGAAACGTAGACGCCACGATGAGATCGGGCTTGAGTAGCGCGATGGTTTCCAGACTGGGCTGTGTTTCCAGCCCAACCAGCGTTACGCCCTGCAAGGCGGGACGAAGATAGCGATAAATCGGTTTCTCCGTCCACGATTCCACCACGCCAATCGGTTGGATTCCCAGCGCCACGGCGGAGTCCGTCGCGCCCTGAAACAGCGTCACGATACGCAGCGGCGTCCCGTCCACGGTAGTCACGCCCAGCGCATGCCGAATCTGGCGCGGTGACTCCGCCGCCTGCGTCAGCGTCACCAGCAGAAAAGACAACAACACGGCCAGCGTAAAACGCTGGCGTGTTGCTGAATTGAGAACAGAATTAAATCGGTTACGCTTAGAAATCAATCGAATAACCCAGCGTTACCGTGCGACCACGGCCGGAGAAATAGCGCGTATCGTTAACAAGCCCCGCCTGCGAATAGTAGGTGATGTACTGTTTATCCAGCAGGTTCGCCACCGCCACATTGAGGCGGCCATACGGCAGCTTGTACCCCACGGCAGCATCCATCAGCAGGTAGCCGTCAAACGCCATGCCCGCATCGTCAAAGCTACGACCAAAGGCATAATTCGCCTGCACGAATGAGCTCCATTGATCATTCCAGTTCGCCGACCAACTGGTAATCAGACGATCCGGTGCAATATTCAGGCCGTTGAATTTTTTATCCACTTTGCCATCTTTATTGTCGTCATATTTTCCTTCGCTGTGCGCATAGGAAGCATTGACTTTATGCTGCTCGTTGATCTGATATCCCGCAGCCACTTCAACACCGCGAATCTGAGTGCGCTGGCGTTCGGACAAAAATACGCCACCGCTCTCCGTCACGTTTTCGCCCAGTTTCGATTTGGACTCATAATAGCTGGCTTCAAAATCAAACTTATCCCGCTTAAAACGGAACCCCGTCTCTACGTTATCTGTCACAATCGGCTTAAAGCCGTCAAAGTTTTTCAGACTAACACCTGAACGCCTGATGGAACGCAGCGCACGCCCCACATCCGGCATACCAAACCCTTCCGAGTAGTTGGCAAACAAACTCAGTGAATCCGTTGCCGCATAGACGATGCCCGCGTTATACAGCGTCTCATTAAATTTAGGGCTACCGCCTTGTACCGTCACGCTATTGTTGGACGCCAGCGTTTGATAGTCACCGACCTGAAGCTTAGCGATCTCGTGGCGCACGCCCGCGTGCAATGTGACGTTATCCAGCAGTTGATATTCACCCTGAATAAACGGTGAATAGTTGGTGTACTCCATCTCCGGCACATAGGTACGCTTGGTCAGGTAGAGGTCTTGTTTACCCTTATCGTACAGCGTATCGAATCCGACGGTGACTTTAAGCGTATCATCCAGCAAGTCGTCTTTAGTCAGCGCCAATTTAGTGCCGTACTTATTGGCTACTGAGCGAGATTGATCGTAAAGCGTCCCGCGGGGCGCTATCGCAGGGTCTTGAAACGTGTTCGAGTTCGTTGCGCCGAATAGCGCCTCATAGCGCTGATTAAATACCAGCGCAGACAGTTTCATTCCTGCCAGATCGTGGTGTTCATAAGTTAAGCCGGTCGTCCATATGCTGTTATGTGGCGCTTCACCCGGTGGTGTGCCGCGCACTGAGGTAGTAGGAATACCCTGATTACGAATACCATTCACGCTGAGGTAGTTATTCTCATTTTTAATGTTATAGCGGTTTACACTCAGTTGAATGCGCTGATAGTCATCCAGCCAGTACCCAACTTTCGCTAACAGGTCATAAGAACGGGAGTCCATGGTGTCGCCCTGGGTGTTATCCACACCAACAGGCCGATTGTTGCCGTCCAGATACAGCCCCTGATTCTCATAACCAATGGAGAACAGGTAGTCGAGATAGTCTTCACGCCCATCGACCCGATAGGTGGTTTTATAGCTGGCGGTTTCGCCGCGAATCTTTTCTGTCGGGAGCGTGGTTTGCACGTTGACGTGTTGATTAAACGAACCGTTTTCCGGGCGGCGGGTGATGATGTTGATTACCCCACCCGTCGCCCCCATACCATTGGTGGCGTTCGCGCCGTGAATCACTTCGATGCGTTCCACCATCGAAAAATCGATAGTGTGCATTTCACGCCCGGTCGGACGTAATGGGTTGGACTGCGGAATGCCGTCGATCATCACCAGAGCGGCACGACCACGGAAGGTTTCACCACTGCCGCTCATTTTCTGACGGCTGGGGGAGAACGAAGGCAGCAGATTACTCAGAATTTGCGACGAGTCAGAGGTGACCTGCATCTGCTGCTCGATTTGCTCTTTGGTAATCACTGTGACCACCTGCGGCGCTTTCTGCTGCTGGATGTTCGAGCGTGAGGCAGTAATCACCATCTCATCACCGCTCGTCTCATCCTTTTTGGTCGTATCATCCTGTGCATACGCTGGAGCAATCAGCACGCATGGCATCAATGCGAGTAAAGTACGCATTTGGTTCACTGTCCTTCCCCTTTGATTATGTATCCAACCGTCAATAAACGTCACCGCCTATGGCGAGGTGCTTACCTGAAAACAAGCTCGTCGTCGCAGACAAAAAAATGCCAAAATGCTTCGTCTCACGCGAAACACTTTGGCAGTGATGACTGGTCAGGCATTGAAATAGAGGGGATATCACCCGCCATAGACATCAATGCAACCAGATCGCTATGTAATTGCTAATAACAATTATTATCATTCAATGAGATAAATTACAAGCCTTTCGAATTATTTCTATTTATTTAACAAAATAAAGGTGTTAGGCCAGAAACGGGCAGTAATAGGTGAAGAAACCGGCCGAATGCAATGCATTTTTGTGAACTTGATCACTCTATATCACCATAACCCCCCGTAACCCGTCATATGATTAATAGCTTCCAGAAATAAGCGACGAGGCGTCTTCTGAACAGCCTGTGGGATCGCTACCGCTGACAAGCGGACCGCTGACAAGCGGACCGCTGATAAACAAGGCGCTATTCTTAATAAACAAGGAATCATGCGTGATGAACAAGAGAAAACTGGCGTTCGCAGGTCTGGTTCTTGTCCTGCTTGGTGCAGGTTATGGTTTTTATCACCACCAGAAACAGCAGGAAAAACCGTTAACGCTCTACGGCAATGTCGATATCCGCACTGTCAATTTGGCCTTCCGCGTCGGCGGCAGAGTGGCCAAGCTGAACGTTGACGAGGGCGATGCCGTGCAGGCAGGCCAGTCGCTGGCAACGCTGGACGCCGCACCTTATCTGAACGCACAGCTTCAGGCACAGGCGAACCTCGCCAGCGCACAGGCACAGCTCCAGTTAGCGCAGGAAGGCTACCGGCAGGAAGAGATCGCGCAGGTGCGATCTCAGGTCGCCCAGAATCAAGCCGCCTATGATTACGCCAACAATTTCTACCAGCGTCAGCAAGGGCTGTGGGACAAACGAGCCATTTCTGCCAACATGCTGGATGATGCCAGAACGTCACGTAATCAGGCGCTGGCGACGTTACAGGCAGCGAAAGACAAGCTGAGCCAGTTCGAGCGTGGCAATAGACCACAGGAAATCACCGCCGCGCAGGCGGCGGTGGCACAGGCTGAAGCCGGACTGGCTCAGGCAGAACTGAATAAACAGGATGCCGAACTGCTGGCACCGTCTCCCGGCGTGATCCTCACCCGCGCCGCCGAAAAAGGCAGTATGCTGGCGGCGGGCAGTACCGTTTTCACCCTTTCTCTCACTCGCCCAGTTTGGGTACGCGCCTACGTGAGCGAGAAAGATCTCGGCCGCGTCGTGCCCAGTAGTCAAATGCTGATTTACACCGATGGGCGCCCCAATCAGCCCTATCATGGCAAAGTCGGTTTTGTTTCACCCAGCGCCGAGTTCACGCCGAAAAGCGTCGAAACCGAAGATCTTCGCACCGACCTGGTTTACCGCCTGCGCATCGTCGTTAACGATCCCGATGACGGGTTACGGCAAGGGATGCCGGTCACGCTGCGTTTTGAAGAGGCGCGCACGGAGGATGCCAATCGCGCTCACGAGCCCGCGCGCCATGACTAATGTTTCCATACAGATTACGTTGGACGGGCTGGAAAAACGTTTTGCCGGACAGGAGAAACCCGCGCTCGCCAGCCTCACCGCCGAGATACACAGCGGTGCGGTTACCGGACTGGTTGGCCCCGACGGCGCGGGTAAAACCACCCTGCTGCGTATGCTGGCCGGATTATTAACCCCCAGCAAGGGGACACTGCGCGTGGCGAATCTGGATCCCATCAAAGACGATCGTCAACTGCATGCCATTTTGGGCTACATGCCGCAAAAATTCGGTCTGTATGACGATCTGACAGTGATGGAAAACCTGACGCTGTATGCCGATTTGCGCGGTATCACCGGCGATGTGCGCAAAGAAACCTTTGACCGCTTGCTGTCATTTACCGATCTGACCCGCTTTACCGACAGGCTGGCGGGCAAACTGTCCGGCGGCATGAAACAGAAGCTGGGATTGGCCTGTACATTGCTGGGGCAACCCAAGGTACTGCTGCTGGATGAACCGGGCGTGGGCGTCGACCCGATCTCTCGCCGTGAGCTATGGCACATGGTGCACGAACTGGCTAACGACGGCATGTTGATCCTGTGGAGTACGTCTTATCTTGATGAGGCGGAACAGTGTCGGGATGTGCTGTTACTGAATGAAGGCGAACTGCTGTATCGCGGTGCACCACGCGCTCTGACCGCACGCATGGCGGGACGCTGCATTCTGATTGATACTGGCGAGCGCCGGCATCGGGATGTATTGCAGGACGCGCTGCGTTTGCCGCAGGTCAGCGACGGTGTGATTCAGGGGCAATACGTCAGGCTGATGCTAAGACCCGATGCGGATCGGGCATCGCTGCTCTCCGCTTTGCAGTTGGAAGCTGGCTGTCTGCACGACACCGATCCGCGCTTTGAAGATGCCTTTATTGACCTGCTGGGTGGCGGTCCGGCCAGTGATTCATCATTGGCAAGCATCATTCCGCAGATTGACGTCAGCGGTGGTGAAACGGTGATTGAAGCTCAGGCGCTGACGAAAAAATTTGGTGACTTCGCCGCGACCGATCACGTCAGTTTTCAGGTGAAACGCGGAGAAATCTTCGGCCTGCTCGGCCCGAACGGTGCGGGAAAATCGACTACGTTCAAGATGATGTGCGGCCTGCTGGTGCCGACTGACGGCAAAGCGCTGGTGCTCGATATAGATCTGAAAACCCGCTCCGATAAAGCCCGTCAGCATTTGGGGTACATGGCGCAAAAGTTCTCGCTCTACGGTAACCTGACCGTCGAACAAAACCTGCGTTTTTTCTCCGGCGTTTATGGGCTCAAGGGCAAAGCGCAGCGCGATAAAATGGCAGGAATGACTGACGCCTTCAATTTCCAACCCATTTATCGCCAAACACCGGACGCCCTGCCTTTGGGGTTCAAACAACGGCTGGCGCTAGCCTGTGCGCTGATGCACGAACCCGACATTCTGTTTCTCGACGAACCGACCTCCGGCGTCGATCCGCTGACCCGACGCGAGTTCTGGATGCATATCAACGGTATGGTCAACCGCGGTGTCACGGTGATGGTTACCACACACTTTATGGACGAAGCCGAATATTGCGATCGCATCGGACTGGTGTATCACGGCAAGCTGATCGCCAACGGCACACCGGACGAACTGAAACAGCAGGCAGCCAGCGCACAGACACCATCACCGACGATGGAGGAAGCGTTTGTCGCGCTGATTCAGGCATACGACGGGGAGGCGGAGCATGGTTGAACAGAGTAGGCCAGAGCAAGATAAAACCAACCAGCACGGCAGCACGCACTTCTCCACGCGTCGCCTGCGGGCGCTGTGCCTAAAAGAGGCCCGCCAAATCGTGCGCGACCCCAGCAGCGGGCTGATTGCATTCGTCATTCCGCTGTTGTTGCTGTTTATCTTTGGCTACGGTATCAATCTGGATTCCAGCCGCCTGCACGTTGGTATCCTGATGGAACAGCAGAGTGAGGACGCGCGCGATCTGGCGAATACCTTTGCGGCATCACCGTTTATCGCGCCGACCATCAGCAATAATCGTCAGTACCTGATTCAGCAGATGCAGGCCGGCAGCATTCGCGGGCTGATCGTCATCCCCACCGACTTTGCCGAACGGCTGGCGCGGCCGGGCGATCGTGCACCGATCCAGGTCATCACCGACGGCAGCGAACCCAACACGGCGAATTTTGTGCAGGGATATGCGGAAGGCATCTGGCTGCTGTGGCAACAGCAGCGGGCGGAAGATCGCGGCGATACGTTCGAGCAGCTTATCGAGGTGCAATCGCGCTACTGGTTTAACCCAGCCGCCATCAGCCAGCATTTCATCATTCCCGGCGCGATAACCATCATCATGACGGTAATTGGCGCGATCCTCACCTCGCTGGTGATCGCCCGCGAATGGGAGCGTGGGACGATGGAGGCGCTGCTCTCGACGCAGGTCACCCGTACCGAACTGCTGCTGTCCAAACTCATCCCTTATTACTTTCTTGGGATGATCGCCATGACGCTGTGTATTCTGGTCTCAACGTTTATCATGCAGGTGCCCTATCGCGGCTCGCTAATTTTGCTGTTTGTCATCAGCAGCCTGTTTCTTGCCAGCACGCTGGGCATGGGGCTGCTCATCTCTACCCTCACCCGCAACCAGTTCAACGCCGCCATGGTGGCGCTGAATGCGGCATTTCTGCCTGCCATCATGCTGTCCGGCTTTATTTTTGAAATCGACAGCATGCCGGAATTCGTCCGCGGCGTATCGTACATCATCCCCGCGCGCTATTTCGTCAGCACACTGCAAACGCTGTTTCTCGCGGGGAATATCGGTACGGTGCTGATGACTAACCTGCTGTTTCTCATTCTCTCGGCGCTGATCTTTATTGGCCTGACAGCCTGGCAAACCCGGCGCAGGCTGGATTAGGGAGCGACTATGCTGCATCGTCTGTGGACGTTGATTATTAAGGAGCTGCAATCGCTGCTGCGCGATCCGCAAACACGCTCCATTCTGGTGTTGCCCGTTATCCTTCAGGTTTCCCTGTTTCCTTTCGCCGCGACGCTCGACGTAACCAATGCGACCATTGCCATTTACAGCGAAGATAACGGCCCTCATGCGATTGAGCTGACGCAGCGCTTTGCCAAGGCAAAATCTTTTTCTCATGTGCTGATGCTGCATAACTCGCAGGACGTGGCCCCGACGCTGGATAATCAGCGTGCGCTTCTCATCCTGCGCTTCCCGCCGCAGTTCTCGCGTGATATCGCCAGCGGAAATAGCACCTCGATTCAGCTGATTCTGGACGGCAGACGTTCCAACAGCGCGCAGATCGCCGCCAACGATGTGCAGCACATCATGCGGGATTATCAGTTGGCATTGCTGACGGCCAGACCCGCTCAAAGCGGCGCGAATCAGAGCGCTTCCAATCCAAACAACAGCGAGCTGGTGGTGCGCCATTGGTATAACCCAAATCTGGATTACAAATGGTTTGTGGTGCCGTCGCTGATTGCCATGATTGCCACCATCGGCGTGCTGATTGTCACAGCACTCTCCGTAGCACGTGAACGGGAACAGGGCACGCTGGAACAACTGCTGGTTTCACCGCTGTCCACCAGTCAGATCTTCATCGGTAAAGCCGTACCTGCGCTGATTGTCGCCACGTTTCAGGCCACGATCGTGCTGCTGGCGGGCATCCTGATTTACCATATCCCCTTCGCCGGATCGCTACTGCTGTTTTACACCACGATGCTGATCTACGGCCTGTCGCTGGTAGGCTTCGGTCTGCTGATTTCTTCGCTATGCTCAACACAGCAGCAGGCGTTCATCGGCGTGTTCGTCTTCCTGATGCCCGCGATTCTGCTTTCCGGCTATGTGTCGCCGGTGGAGAACATGCCTGTCTGGTTGCAGCACATCACCTGGATTAACCCGATCCGCCACTTTACCGACATCACCAAACAGATTTACCTCAAGGATGCGGATTTCAGCATTATCTGGGGCAGTCTCTGGCCGCTGTTCATCATCACGCTAACCACCGGATCGGCAGCCTACGCCATTTTTAGGCGAAATATTGCGTAATAGCAGGTAAGGAAAAAAAGATAACCAGGTGGCGTAAAAATTGTGCTGAGGTGACGTGACCGCCGAGTGAGCGGCAGGACGCCGCGAAAGCCAGTGCCGCGTCGGACAAAAACGCAATAGCCGTTTTTGAACAGGCACTTGTGCTGACCCGAAGGGTGAGCCCCATTTATGGGGCGAGTAAACGCGTCACTGGCGGCACGAATAGCGGTCACGAGCGCCGAAGGTACCGCGCAGCGGCACAATTAACGCCAAACAGCCATAGGTCAAGGAGCTGCGGCAACTGAGCGCTCCTTGTCGGGCGTGTGATGAGGCACAAAAAACGCTATGTTTGACATAGCCCGAAACCTTTGCACTGACTCACATAACGCAGTAAAGCATTTAGGTTATAGCCTTGTCCTTAACGACGGTTACCGAAAATACGCAGCAGCATCAGGAACAGGTTGATGAAGTCGAGGTACAGCGTCAACGCGCCCACGATGGAATATTTACGGAAGCTGTCTTTGTCATCAACGGACAACTGCTCGCCAATGTTTTTCAGCTTCTGGGTGTCATAGGCGGTCAGACCGACAAACACCACAACACCGATATAGGTCACTGCCCACATCAGCGCTTCGCTTTTCAACCACAGGTTCACCAGCGAAGCCAGCACAATCCCGATCAGTGCCATGAACAGCATGCTGCCAAAGCCGCTCAAATCCCGCTTCGTGGTGTAACCGTACAGGCTCATCGCCCCGAACATCCCCGCCGTAATGACAAAGGTGCTGGCGATGGACTCACCAGAGTACATAATGAAAATGCTGGAGAGCGTCAGCCCCGTCAGTGCCGAATAGAGCATAAACAACGACGTGGCGACCGTGCCGTTCAGGCGCTGCACCATGCCGGAAATCACAAAGACCAGCCCCAGTTGGGCAATGATCAGGCCGAAGAAGGTGATCTGGCTGGAGAAAACAAAGTTCAGTACGGCAGGCGTATTCGCCGCATACCAAGATACGAACGCCGTCAGCAGCAGGCCGCAGGTCATCCAGCCATAAACCTGTGCCATATAGGCCTGGAGACCCGACTGCGAGCGTTCAACGATTGAACCTGAGCGTGGATATCTGTCCATGATGTTACCTTTGCATAAAAGTTATCTGATTAACGCGGCGCGAACCGCCTGTTTGGGGGAACGAGACAGAACCCCCGCCATCCTTTTATCCTAACACAGAAATGAACTACCAGCGCTGCGCGGCCTGTTTATCACTGTCGCGTGATTCCACCCAGCGTTCACCTTCCGGCGTCGCTTCGCGCTTCCAGAACGGCGCGCGGGTTTTCAGGTAATCCATAATAAATTGGGCGGCATCAAACGCCGCGCTACGGTGAGCGGCACTGACGCCAACGAACACAATTTCATCGCCCGGATAGAGTGCGCCCACCCGATGAATCACGCTCACTCGTGGCAGTTCCCAGCGCTCGCGGGCCAGCTCGACAATCTCTGCCAGCGCTTTTTCCGTCATACCGGGGTAATGTTCCAGCGTCAAGGCGCTGACGTCTTTCGCCAGATTGTGATTACGCACCTTACCGGTGAACGTCACCACCGCGCCGTCTTCATCACACTGCGCCAGCCACTGATATTCATCCCCTACGTTGAAGTTCTCTTCACCGACCCGAATACGCGTCTCTGCCACGATCAACCTCCCGTTACCGGTGGGAAAAACGCCACTTCATCACCGTCCTGTAGCGGGTGCGTAAGCTCAACCAGCGACTGATTGACCGCGGCCAGCAGCTTGCCCGATTCCAGCGCCAGCGCCCAGCGTGTGCCACGCTGGCACAACGCCTGTCGCACGTCCTCTACGGTGGCATACTCAGCAGGCAGAGACAGGCTGTCCGTTTCGGTCAGTTCACGAACTTGTGCAAAAAACAACACCTTAATCATGCGCCCTCCACCGTAAAATCGCCGGATTTGCCGCCGCTTTTCGCCAGCAGACGCACCGGACCAATCACCATGTCTTTCTGCACGGCCTTGCACATGTCATAGATGGTCAACGCGGCGACGGAGGCCGCCGTCAGTGCTTCCATCTCTACGCCGGTTTTCCCCGTCAGGCGACACACGGATTCGATACGAACTCGATTGTGTTCCGGCTGCGCTTCCAACTCGACAGCCACTTTGCTCAACAGCAGCGGATGACAGAGCGGAATCAGTTCCCAGGTGCGTTTCGCCGCCTGAATCCCAGCGATGCGTGCGGTGGCGAATACATCGCCCTTATGATGGCTGCCGGCAATAATCATCGCCAACGTCTGCGGTGCCATTTCAACGAAGGCTTCCGCGCGGGCTTCGCGCACGGTTTCAACTTTGGCGGACACATCCACCATCGCGGCTTCACCAGCGGCGTTAATGTGGGTCAATTGTGGCTTAGATGATGACATAATGAATAAGGCTTACCGTTAAGAGTTTTTTTTCACGTGCGGGTAAAAATTGCACGGCTTCTGGCGCGCATCCAGCTGTTCCTGAATGATGCGTTCCCATGCGGTTCGGCAGGCACGAGTCGAACCCGGCATAGCGAAAATCACCGTCTGGTTAGCCAGACCGGCAAGCGCACGGGATTGCAGCGTCGCTGTACCAATATCTTCATACGACACCATGCGAAACAGCTCGCCGAAGCCTTCAATTTCCCGATCGAACAACACGCCAATGGCTTCCGGCACCACGTCCCCTGCGGTAAAGCCCGTCCCGCCATTAATCAAAATGCCCTGCACCTCGTCGCTGGCAATCCACGCTGAGACCCGTGCCCGAATCTGGTACAGGTTCTCTTTCACGATCGCGCTGTCGACGATGCGATGTCCTGCGGACTGCGCCACTTCACGCAGATAATCACCGGAGGTGTCATCTTCCGCCGTACGGCGCTCAGAAACGGTCAGTACCGCAAGGTTGAGAGAAACGAATTCGCTGCTGACTTTGCTCATGTCAAGCTCCTTTAAGAATCAGTGATGTCGCGGATTAACCGCCGATAAATGACAGGTTTTGCGTGATGCCGCTATTCCCTTCATGCAGGAAATGGGTCTGCTTCTTCGTCGATAATCCACCCGATATACGCATTTTCAAATCATCGAGGTGACGATCGTCAACCAGTAAATCACGCAGTGGAATACCCTGTTCGCCAAAGAGACACAGGTGAAGATTCCCTATGGCCGAGACTCGAAGACGGTTACAGCTCAGGCAGAAATCTTTCTCATACGGCATAATCAGCCCGATTTCGCCCTGATAGTCAGGATGGCTGAATACCTGCGCGGGACCGTCGCTGCGTGCGCGTTGTTGTTGTTGCCAGCCTTGCTGCAACAACTGCTGGCGGATCACCTCGCCGGAAACGTGGTGACGGCGAAACAGATCGCCCCCTTCCCCAGTTTCCATCAGCTCAATAAAGCGTAGTTGAATCGGGCGGTGTTTAATCCAGTCGAGAAAGGTTTGCAGGCTGCCCGCATTTACATCGCGCATCAGCACCGTGTTAACTTTGACCTTGGCAAAGCCGCACTCAAAGGCAGCGTCGATGCCGTCCATCACCTGCCGGAATTTATCCTGCCCAGTAATCGCATGAAACTGGCGTGCATCCAAGCTGTCAACGCTGACGTTCAGCGCGGTTAGCCCTGCTTCTCGCCATTGAGCAACGTCCCGCGCCAAACGGTAGCCGTTAGTAGTCACCGCCAGCGTGCGAATCGCAGGATTTTCACGGATGGCAGCGATGATATCGACAAAGTCACGGCGCAGAGACGGTTCACCGCCAGTCAGGCGGACTTTTTCCGTCCCTAATTCGGCAAAAGCGCGGCTGACGCGACGAATTTCATCGAGTGATAAAAAGCGATGTGGATTAGTGCCATTGGCCTGGTAACCATCCGGCAGACAGTAGGTACAACGAAAATTGCAGACGTCTGTGATAGACAGACGCAAATAGTAGAACTTGCGCGCAAACGCATCAGTCAGTTGACTCACCATAAACACCTTTCCAAATACGGGAGATGCAGGCATTTCTACCTCGCACCCTGGTGACCGCGAAGGCCACGGCCAGGGCACCGTATCACGCGCACAACGCGCATCACTTAGGCACCAAGGCTAGGAGTTTGATTCCACTCAGTTATCCGTTAAACATCAGCAGAGCAACCAATAAAGAATCGTGATTTCATTGAACAGTCTACTGCGAAAAAGCACAGTCAACCACTCTCAAAATCGGTATATGATAAAATATACAACGAATTTTCAATACCTTATGATATACAGCATACGGGAAAATACGCCGCAGAAATTGTCTCAGGTCATGCCAGTGTGAGGATTTTTCGCGTTTTAAGCTGAAATCAGCTACCTTAGCGACGATCGTCATATGTCGTTTCTATTCCTCTGGCTCATTCATAAGGTTTTCTATGCGCAATCGCACGTTGGCCGACCTCGACAGGGTTGTCGCACTCGGCGGCGGGCACGGCTTAGGTCGTGTGATGTCTTCGCTCTCTTCCCTAGGTTCACGGCTAACCGGCATTGTCACGACGACGGATAACGGTGGATCTACTGGCCGTATCCGGCGCTCAGAAGGCGGCATTGCCTGGGGCGATACTCGCAATTGCCTGAATCAACTCATTACTACGCCCAGCGTGGCGTCTGCGATGTTTGAGTATCGGTTTAACGGTAACGGTGAACTGGCTGGACACAATCTGGGCAACCTGATGCTAAAAGCGCTCGATCACCTGAGCGTGCGGCCACTGGAAGCCATTAATCTGATTCGCAACCTGCTCAAGGTGGATACTTTTTTAATTCCGATGTCCGAGCATCCGGTCGATTTAATGGCAATTGATGAACAGGGTAACCCCATTTATGGCGAAGTCGAGATCGATCAACTGGCGGCTTTACCGCAAGATTTGATGCTGTACCCGACGGTACAGGCCACGCGCGAGGCGATTGACGCCATCGCCAAAGCCGACCTGATTTTGATTGGCCCCGGCAGTTTTCTGACTAGCCTGATGCCGCTGCTGCTGCTGGACGATTTGACACAGGCGCTCCGCCGCACGCCCGCACCGATGGTTTACATCGGTAATCTGGGCAGCGAGCAGAGTAACCCCGCCGCCCGCCTGACGCTGGCGGAGAAGCTATCTTGGATTGAACACAAGGTAGGGAAACCCGTGGTTGATGCTGCGATTGTCGGCCCGAAAGTCGATGTCAGTCAGATCGGCGACCGCCTGATCGTGCAGCAAGAACTGGCCGCCGCAGATGTGCCTCACCATCATGACCGTGAGCTACTGCGCCAGGCTATTGATCGGGCGCTACAACTGCTAGGTTCTCAATCTCGCAGCCACGGCGTATAAGTCACGCCAATCAGAATACCTTCGGGGCTCAGGAAACGCGTGACCTGCTGTCCCCAGGGTTCAAGGCGGTTCTCTACCAGCAGCGCATAACCTTGCGCTTTTAGCGTACGGGTCGCATCCGCCATATCCGCCACTTCAAATTCCAGCCAGCTTTGCGGTTCAGGCAGATCCGTAGGCCACTTCCCATACCCGAAACAGGATTCGCTAGCCTGTGACAATGGCCACAGCGCGAAATGTTTTACGCCACCCATTTCATCGCTCACCAGATAGTCGCTCCCTTCCGCAACGGGCTTGAGCGGCAACTTCAGCGTATCAACATAGAGCGCATGGCTAGCAGACAGCGATTTCACGATCGGCCCGAAACCTGCCACAAACAGCACTTCAACACCCGGTATAATAGGGTCCATCATTGATCCTCCGTGAGTGCTTGCATCGTTAGGATGCAGCAATAAATTTTGCGCGCAATGCCTGTACCTCATCGCGCAAAGCCGCAGCCTCTTCAAATTCAAGATTCTGCGCATGTGTCAGCATCTTGCTTTCCAGCTCGCGGATTTTCAGCTCCAGCGCCTTCGGCGTCATCAGCTCATAGCGTGCGGCCGGTTCAGCCGCTTTACGGCTGCCTCGCCCTTTGCCTCTGTTCGTCGGCTGCCCCAGTTGCAGAATATCGGAAATTTTCTTATTGAGCCCCTGCGGCACAATCCCGTGCTCGGTGTTGTACGCCTCTTGCTTCTCACGACGGCGTTCCGTTTCGCCAATCGCCTTCGCCATGGATGGCGTAATCTTGTCGCCGTACAGAATCGCCTTCCCGCGCAGGTTACGCGCCGCACGGCCAATCGTCTGGATCAGGGAACGTTCAGAACGCAGGAAGCCCTCTTTATCGGCATCCAGAATCGCCACCAGCGACACTTCAGGCATATCCAACCCTTCGCGCAGCAGGTTGATACCCACCAGCACGTCAAACTCGCCCAGGCGCAAATCACGGATGATTTCGACACGTTCGACGGTATCAATATCCGAGTGCAGATAACGCACCCGCTCACCGTGCTCTTCCAGATATTCCGTCAGGTCTTCCGCCATTCGCTTGGTCAGTGTCGTGACCAGCACACGTTCGTTAACCGCCGCACGCTGACGAATTTCGGAAAGCAGGTCGTCCACTTGTGTCGCCACAGGTCGCACTTCGATGATCGGATCGAGCAGCCCAGTAGGGCGTACTACTTGATCGATCACTTCACCGCCCGATTTTTCCAGCTCATAGTGACCCGGCGTCGCAGAGACGTAGATCGTCTGTGGAGCCAGCGCTTCAAATTCTTCAAATTTCATCGGTCGGTTATCCAGCGCCGAAGGCAGCCGGAAACCGTATTCGACCAGCGTCTCTTTACGCGCGCGGTCACCGCGATACATACCGCCGATCTGAGGAACGGTGACGTGGGATTCATCGATGACCAGCAGTCCGTCTGCAGGCAGATAGTCAAACAGCGTCGGTGGCGGCTCACCGGGACCGCGACCAGAAAGGTAGCGCGAGTAGTTTTCGATACCGGAGCAGTAACCCAGTTCGTTCATCATCTCCAAATCAAACTGCGTACGCTGACTCAGCCGCTGCTCTTCCACCAGCTTATCATTCGCCAGCAGTACCTTTCTGCGATCGGCCAGTTCCACCTTGATATCTTCCATTGCCTGCAAAATACGCTCACGCGGCGTGACGTAGTGCGTTTTTGGATAGATGGTATAGCGCGGCACCGTCTGGAGGACATGACCCGTCAGCGGGTCAAACAGCGACAATCGTTCCACTTCCTCATCAAACAGTTCAACACGCAGCGCGATTTCGTCAGATTCCGCAGGGAAGATATCGATCACCTCACCGCGTACGCGGAAGGTACCACGCTGAAACGCCTGATCGTTGCGGGAATATTGCAATTCAGCCAGACGCCGCAAAATAGCACGTTGGTCAATCAGCATCCCCTGCGTCAGGTGCAGCATCATTTTCAGATAGAGATCGGGATCGCCCAGACCATAGATAGCGGACACCGAAGCCACGACGATCACATCACGCCGCTCCAGCAACGCTTTTGTCGCAGAAAGACGCATCTGCTCAATATGTTCGTTAACCGACGCATCTTTTTCAATGAAGGTGTCCGAACTCGGGACGTAGGCTTCCGGCTGATAATAGTCGTAGTAAGAAACGAAGTATTCGACGGCATTATCAGGAAAGAATTCTTTCATTTCGCCGTACAGCTGAGCCGCCAGCGTTTTATTTGGCGCCAGCATCATTGTCGGCCGATTGAGGTCGGCAATCACGTTGGCGATCGTGAACGTCTTACCCGAACCGGTTACTCCGAGCAGCGTTTGGTGCGCTAACCCGTCTTCCAGGCCCTCTTTTAAACGACGAATGGCCTCAGGCTGATCGCCTGCCGGTTTAAAGTCAGAATTCAGTGTAAATACTTTACTCATCGTTAAGCACGCTACTTATCGTTATTACGCATCGCGCAATGCGATGTTCGTGGGTGGATGCTCGGAGGCAGGTAAAAGGCACAAGCTGACGATTTCAGGCACGGCTGTAGGTCGTCATCGGCATCCCTTGTCGCACCGTTATCATACTGACAGCGACCACGCTGACGCATGCGACATACGAGCTTTATTTTGAATGCCAATTGCGAAATTCGCCACCGCAATGATACTGGATATAAAAACAGCATCAAGAGAATTATCGCTGGATTGGATGATTAATCAACAAATGAATTTGCTAGCACATCCATCTTCAATCTACCAGATAAAATCATCATGATTTATCCCCAGACTTGGTAAAAATGTAACATGAGGGACACGTGGTGACGTTAATTTATGCAACTACGCACCATTGCTGCTTAAGACGCTTGATTTTACTTAAGCATATGATAATAAATAGATTAGCAAAACCGTGGAGAATAGCGCCAACCTGGCGACAACCCGCGCCAGCTCTCGGTTAGGACGCGTTGTCTATCCATAATACACATAGTTATCCACAGAAATGGTGGATAACTCCCACAACCCCGCATCAGCACTGAGTTAGAGAAATACCCGCTTCATTCGTGATTCCCTCTGATATGGATTTTCTTCACACTCTTTCTGTGATTTATCGCATAAGTATTAGACGGAAAAAGACTAAAAACAGCAGAGAGCTAAATCGCAACAATTCAGGCATGGCGGGGAGTCAGGGGAAAACTCAAGAAGGTTTTATCTATTAATCGACATGAAAATGTAGGTTTTACACGCATGAAACAGATGCCGGTAAAAAAACAATAAAACCTACTGTGATGATTAAAGTCAGCTGAGGGTTAACAAAAGTGATTACTTCGTTAATAACCCAATATCAATGTACTGCCCCAGATCATGCCGCTGAAGATCCGATACATAAGGAATTTCGCCCAGCACCGGCGCGGGCAGGCGTTGTTGCAGCGTGTGCAGATACGGCTGGTGCCATTTTCCGGGCGGCGTGATGTCATTAGCAATCCAGCCGCCGAGTCGCAGGCCCGCGTGTTGAATGGCGTGAGCCGTTAACATCGCGTGGTTGATACAACCCAGCTTGATGCCGACCACCAAAATCACGGGAAGCTGTTCTTGAACCACCCAGTCGGCAAACGTATCCTGCGCCGACAGCGGCGTAAACCACCCGCCAGCGCCTTCGACCAGCAGCCAATCCGCCTGCGTTTCTAATGCCCGCAGCCCTGCGGATAGCGCCGAAAGAGAGATAGGCCGCTGCTCTACCGCGCTGATAATATGCGGTGACGTCGGCTCCATAAACGCCAGCGGGTTCACCGCCTGATAATTCAGTCGGACGCTGCTATTGGCCTGAAGCGCCAGCGCATCGCTGTTGCGAATGCCGTCGGCCGTCATTTCACAGCCGGACGCCACGGGTTTATAGCCTGCGGTGCGGTATCCAGCCTGATTCGCTGCCTGAAGTAGCGCCGTACTCGCGACCGTTTTCCCAACTTCGGTATCCGTGCCCGTCACAAACCAGCGCTCAATCACGATAAATCACTCCATAAACCAGTTGATAGCTAAGCGGGTAGCCGCCCTGTTCTTGCGGATAATGGGCAGACAATGCCGCCAGACGTGCCCGGCTCAATAGCCCCGGCGTACGCCCTTCGTGCAGCCAGGTCGCGCCAATCCCCTTCAGCGATTTCATCAACGTCAATACATCGGGAAAAAGGCAGACTTCACGTTCTTGTACTAAATGATGCCGATAAGGCTGACAGGCCGCATCGATAGCGGAGAGCGGCAGAAAGCGGTTCGTCCGCTGCGTGCCGTCCAGCCGCTGCCACGCCTGTGACAGTTCGCTTAAGGAGCCGTCCGCCAGCGTCGCAAACGCAATCACGCCCCCCGGTCGTGTAACCCGATACAGCTCGGCCAGCGCTCGTGGTAACGAGTCACACCACTGCACAGCCAGATTGCTATAGCTGATATCCACACAGCCATCCGCCAACGGCAGATTTTCGATATCCCCTTCCTGATAGCAGTCTGCTGCGTCCAGTTCACGGGCATACGCCAGCATGTCTACCGACAAATCCAGCGCGGTCACATAGTGACCAGCCTGACGCCAGTGGCGGCTAAAATGGCCGGTTCCGCACCCCGCATCCAACACCTTTAGACCGCCGTGCGGCGGCATTAATGCCAGCAGACGTTCTCCGCTGGTACGTTGCAGCTCGGCAAAGCGATCGTAACACCCCGCCGCACGCCCAAACGCCTGCGCAATCGCCTGCTTGTTATAGTTTTCTGTCAGCATGGTGCAATACCGTAAGCAAGCGACTGATATCTTCCGGCTGATGTTCCGCCGTTAGCGTAATCCGCAGACGCGCGCTGCCGACAGGCACTGTCGGCGGACGCATCGCACTGACCCACACGCCCTGTTCACGCAGATGACTCATCAGGGCCATTGCCCGCGCGTTCTCACCGACAATCAGCGGCTGAATCGCACTCTGTGAATCCATCAGTTGATAGGTGGAGTTGGAAAAACCTGCACGGAACTGCTCAACATTGCGCCGCAGTGCATCACGCCGCGCATCGCCCTGACGAACACAGTTGAGCGCCGCGCTCAGCGCACAGGCCTGCGCTGCGGGCATCGAGGTGCTGTAAATCAAATGACGGGCAAATTGCAGGAAGTATTCGGCCAGCGGTTCAGCGCACAGCACCGCCGCGCCGCTCACGCCAAACGCTTTGCCGAACGTGACAATCAGCAGCTCAGGTTGAACGCCTTGCTGCCAACAGCTCCCGCGTCCTTCATCGCCCAGCACGCCAATCCCGTGTGCATCATCCACCATCAGCCAGGCATCGTGCGCCCGACACTGGGCCTGTAGCGCCGACAGCGGCGCGGTATCGCCATCCATACTGAAAACGCCTTCGGTCACCACCAGCGTCTGGCCGTCGGCAGGCTTTTCCAGCAGCGCCTGCAGATTATCGGCCTGATTATGTTTAAAGCGCCGTAGGGTCGCCGGTGACTGTGCCGCCGCTTCCAGCAGCGACGCATGGCTGAGTTTATCGGCCAAAATACGGTCTTCCGCCTGTGCCAGCGCGGCTACCACGGCCTGATTTGCGGCATAGCCGGAAATAAACAGCAGCGCACGCGGATAGCCCAGCCAGTCGGCAAGCTGATTTTCCAGCGAGGCATGGGCATCGGTATACCCCGTCACATGTCCGGAACCGCCGCTGCCAATCCCGTATTGTTCAGCGCCCAACTGCCAGGCACGCACAATTTCCGGGTGGTGGCTCAGCCCCAGATAGTCGTTGCTGGAAAAATTCAGATAACAGCGATCGCCCTGCATCAGCCAGCGCCCGCTGCCGCCTTGATTAGCCAGCCTCACACGGTAAGCATCATCACGCTGGCGTTGCGCCAGCGCGCCTTTAATACGTTGCTGCCAGCTCATAATGCAACACGCCTTACCTGACGGCGCGCTCGCAAGGCGTTATACCGCAGCATTATAAAACTGCTCGCTATCGGCATTAATCAGCTGTTCTGCTAACCGCTGTTGCTGTTGGTTATCCCCGTATTCGGTCGCCGTCTGCTGCGGGTTCAGACCTAATTTGAGGAACAGCGCCAAATCCTTGTCTTCTTTCGGGTTGGGTGTCGTCAGCAGTTTGCAGCCATAGAAAATAGAGTTCGCACCGGCCATAAAACACATCGCCTGCGTTTGTTCACTCATCTGCTCGCGTCCGGCGGACAGACGCACATAGGAAGCAGGCATCATGATGCGCGCCACGGCAATCGTGCGAATGAAATCAAACGGATCGACGTCCTCATTCTCCGCCAGCGGCGTTCCTTTCACCTTAACCAGCATGTTGATCGGCACGCTTTCCGGCGGCGTCGGCAAGTTAGCCAGTTGCACCAACAGCCCGGCGCGATCGCGCACGGTTTCGCCCAGCCCAACGATGCCGCCGGAACAGACTTTAATGCCAGCCCCGCGCACTTTATCCAACGTATCCAGACGTTCCTGATAGGTACGGGTGGTGATGATACTGCCGTAAAACTCCGGCGAGGTGTCGAGGTTATGGTTATAGAAATCCAGTCCGGCAGAAGCCAGACGCTCGGCCTGATCGTTATGCAGCGTTCCCAGTGTCATGCAGGTTTCCATCCCCATCGCTTTAACGCCTTTTACCATCTGTTCCAGATACGGCATATCGCGCTCGTGTGGATTTTTCCACGCTGCACCCATACAAAAACGCGTCGATCCTGCCGCTTTTGCCTGACGGGCCGACTCCAGCACCTGCTCAACCTGCATCAGGCGTTCGGTATCAATCCCGGTACGATAGCGGGAGCTCTGCGGGCAATACTTGCAGTCTTCAGGACAGGCACCGGTTTTTATCGATAGTAGCGTGCTTACCTGTACCTGACGGGGGTCAAAATGCTGGCGATGGACCTGCTGCGCTTCAAACATCAGTTCCAGAAAAGGTTTATTAAATAAGTCTTGCGCTTGCTCAAGCGTCCAGTAAATGCGGTCAGCCATCTCGGCATCTCCAAACTAAAAACGTTTCGCCAGTGTAAATTAACCCGATATACTGTCAACCAAATAGAATCCATTTTAGTTTACGAAAGATCATCATGAGCCCGGAAGACATCGCTTTTGACCAGCGCCACATTTGGCATCCCTATACCTCGATGACCGAGCCACTGCCCTGCTATCCAGTGGTCGCAGCCAGCGGTGTCGAACTTCATCTGGATGCCGGACGTCGCCTGATCGACGGCATGTCATCGTGGTGGGCGGCGATTCACGGTTACAACCATCCGACGATCAATCAGGCGGTGCAGACTCAGCTCAGCCAGATGTCGCACGTGATGTTCGGCGGTATCACCCATCCGGCAGCGGTAGCGCTGTGTCGTCAACTAGTAGACATCACGCCGGATGCGCTGGAATGCGTGTTTCTGGCGGATTCCGGCTCAGTGGCCGTCGAAGTGGCGATGAAAATGGCGCTGCAATATTGGCAGGCACGTGGTGAAACCCGTCAGCGCTTTCTCACCCTGCGTCATGGTTATCACGGCGACACCTTCGGTGCGATGTCCGTGTGCGATCCGCAAAATTCGATGCACAGTCTGTATCAGGGCTATCTGCCTACGCATCTGTTTGTCGATGCGCCGCCCTGCGATTCTCTCTACGAAGGCGTTTTTTCCGACGCGTGGCAGGAAGCCGACATCGCCCCGCTACAGACGATGCTGTCAGCGCACGCGCATGAGATCGCCGCCGTGATTCTGGAACCCATCGTGCAGGGCGCAGGCGGCATGCGCTTTTACCATCCGACCTACCTGCGTCGGGTACGGGAGCTGTGCGACCAATGTGGGATCTTGCTGATTGCCGATGAGATCGCGACCGGATTTGGCCGCACCGGCAAACTGTTTGCCTGCGAACACGCGGGAATTTCACCCGACATTATGTGTCTGGGAAAAGCGCTTACCGGCGGCTACATGACGCTCTCAGCCACGCTGACCACCCGGACGATAGCGGAAACCATCAGCAACGGCGAAGCAGGCTGCTTTATGCACGGCCCCACATTTATGGGTAATCCACTCGCGTGCGCGGCGGCCAACGCCAGCCTGTCGCTGCTGGCGGAAAACCGCTGGCAGCAGCAGGTACAGCAGATTGAGCGGCAGTTGCGAGACGCGCTACAACCCTGCGCGGATTCTCCGCTGGTAGCAGACGTCCGCGTATTGGGTGCAATCGGTGTGGTGGAAACAAAGCGCCCGGTTAATATGGCGCGACTACAGCGTTTCTTCGTCGAGCGCGGCGTCTGGATTCGACCGTTTGGTCGGCTCATTTATCTGATGCCGCCGTTTATCATTCAGCCTGATGAACTGCGTAAACTGACCGACGCCGTCTGTGCCGCTATCCGTGATGAACGGCTATTTGATTAACGACTATTTGGATCAATGAAGTATTTGGATCAATAAAGCATTTGGCTCAATAAAGGCTTGGGTGCGACACGTTTGCTGTCGCCCTCATGCCATTCACCATATATCCCCTGCCATGCGTTGCCGCATAACGTTAACAATGTGCGCTGTAGCACGTAAATTCCATTAGCGTTATGATAATCCTCTCAGCTAATCAGGAATGTCCCATGCGTAATACGTTCATCGTGTGCTGGCAGTATTTACGCGCTTTCGCATTGATTTATCTCTGCCTGCTGGCAGGCAATGCGGTATCCGCGTTACTTCCGTTCACTATCCCCGGCAGTATCATCGGCATGCTGGTCTTGTTCATCCTTCTCGCCTCGCAAATTCTGCCCGCGCAGTGGGTAAAACCGGGTTGCCACCTGCTTATTCGTCACATGGCGCTGCTGTTCGTCCCAATCGGCGTCGGCGTGATGAATTATTACGATCTGGTCAGCCAACAGTTTGGCCCTATCGTCGTTTCCTGCCTGATCAGTACCTTTATTGTGATGTTGGTTGTGGGTTTCAGTACCCAGATAATGCAGCGTGAACGAGCCGTGGCTGGCGATCGCACGCCGCCGAAGGATAATGAATAATGTTTAGCTATTTGTGGTGGTCGCTGCCCCTCACTCTGATTGTCTTTTTCGCCGCGCGTAAACTGGCCGTGCTGACCCGGATTTCCCTGTTGAACCCGCTGCTGGTGTCGATGGCGATTATTATTCCGCTGCTGCTGGTATTGAAGATTCCCTACGAGCACTATTTTCAGGGCAGTAAAGTCCTTAACGATCTGCTTCAACCGGCGGTGGTCGCGCTGGCGTTCCCGCTTTATGAACAGCTGCACCAAATTCGCGCGCGCTGGAAGTCGATCATCAGCGTGTGCTTTATCGGTAGCCTGACTGCCATTATCTCCGGCACGCTGGTGGCGCTGTGGATGGGGGCATCGCCAGAAATCGCCGCCTCGGTGCTGCCTAAATCCGTCACCACGCCGATTGCGATGGCCGTCGCCAGCTCGATTGGTGGGATTCCGGCTATCAGCGCCGTCTGCGTGATTTTTGTCGGTATTCTCGGCGCAGTCTTAGGTCACAGTGTGTTCAACCGCATCGGTATTAAAACCAAAGCCGCGCGTGGGCTGTCGATGGGCACCGCCTCACACGCACTCGGTACGGCGCGCTGTGCAGAGGTTGACTATCAGGAAGGTGCATTCAGTTCGCTGGCACTGGTCATCTGCGGGATCATCACGTCGCTGATTGCGCCGCTCATCTTCCCTCTACTCTTGCACGTCGCTGGCTGAATCTAGCGGGGGACGGTGCGTGCCTCGCATCGCCCGCCATAAAATTGAGATACATCTCGCATTTAGCAGTTAATTTGCATTCCTTTCATTCAACAAAGAGATTTTGATCACAATTTATTGCTACTCTGCTACCTAACATGACGTCATTGACGGGTAAAGAGAGTAAGCCACTATGCATCCACGTTTTGAAAACGCCTTCCAGCAATTACCTGCCAGCCTGCAAGTCGCGATCCGCCCATTGCTCGATAAACCGGATTTCGCCGCCATGTTAACTGCGGACGAGGTGAATGCCGTTTGTGAAGCCAGCCAGTTAGACACCGATGCATTGGCCTTTGCGCTATTGCCACTGGCCGCCGCTTACGCACAGGCGCCTATCTCGAATTTTCAGGTTGGCGCAATTGCGCAAGGGCTTAGCGGCAATGTCTACTTTGGTGCCAACATGGAGTTCAGTGCCGTTCAGCTTCAACAAACAATACATGCCGAACAGAGCGCGGTCAGCCATGCCTGGCTGCGTAATGAGCGCGGGTTGCAGGCCGTCACCGTGAACTACACGCCATGCGGCCACTGCCGCCAGTTTATGAACGAATTACGCAATGCGGCATCGCTGCGTATTCAACTACCGGGTCGCCAGCCTGCCGTACTCAGCCACTATCTGCCGGATGCCTTCGGCCCCGTCGATCTGCAGATTGATACCTTACTGATGGATGACGTCAACTACGGTGCCACTTTGCAGAATGTGAATGCACTTGTCCGCCAAGCGTTGGATGCCGCCAACCGTAGCCATGCTCCCTATAGCAAAGCCATTAGCGGCATCGCGTTGGAAACGTCAAGTGGTAATACCTATACCGGGCGCTACGCAGAAAATGCAGCATTCAACCCTAGTCTGCCGCCTTTGCAAGCCGCATTAAATCTGATGAACCTTGCCGGTGAAGATCTGTGCACGGTGAAACATGCCGTTGTCGTTGAACGTCGCAATGCGATTGTCAGCCACTGGGCAATTTCGCAAATTATGCTGGCAGAGTTGGGCTGCACCGACGTTGAACACCACTTTATTGAGGAATAACGGCGGAGAGATGTGCAGGATTTCAGCAAAGAGAAGTGTGAAAAACGCGAGGTGAATCGATAAAGCCTGCATTTCGACTAAGATGCAAGCCATCTGTAACTATTTTAATTAACAATTTCTGTACATATTCTCTGGGTAATTTAAGATCCGCAACAGTTTTTATCGACAACACCTGAGTTTTTTCTGTTATCCGAGAGTAAAAAGTCATGGAATTAGAATACGAAAGCAAACGTCCTCTCCATATTCCCTACGCTGGCCCAATCTTGCTTGAATTTCCCCTGCTGAATAAAGGCAGCGCGTTTACCGAAGAAGAACGCGCTAACTTTAACCTGCATGGTCTGCTGCCTGAAGCCGTCGAAACTATCGAAGAACAGGCAGAACGCGCCTGGCGTCAGTATCAGGAATTCAAACACGATATTGAAAAACACGTTTACCTGCGCAACATTCAGGATACCAACGAAACCCTGTTCTACCGCCTGTTGGACGGTCACCTCAGTGAGATGATGCCTATCATCTACACTCCGACCGTTGGCGAAGCCTGTGAGCACTTCTCCGATATCTATCGTCGCGCCCGTGGCCTGTTTATCTCCTACCCTAACCGCGCACATATCGATGATATGCTGCAAAACGCCACCAAGCAGAACGTGAAAGTCATCGTTGTGACCGACGGTGAGCGTATTCTGGGTCTGGGCGATCAGGGCATCGGCGGCATGGGGATACCAATCGGTAAGCTGTCGCTGTACACCGCGTGTGGCGGTATCAGCCCAGCCTACACCCTGCCCGTTGTTCTGGATGTCGGCACCAACAACCCGCAGCGTCTGAACGATCCGCTGTACATGGGCTGGCGCCATCCGCGTATCACGGATGACGAATACTATGAATTTGTTGACGAATTCATTCAGGCTGTAAAACGCCGCTGGCCGAACGTGCTGTTGCAGTTTGAAGACTTCGCACAGAAGAATGCAACGCCGCTGCTGAACCGCTATCGTGATGAGATCTGTAGCTTTAACGATGACATTCAGGGGACCGCAGCGGTTGCGCTGGGCAGCCTGATTGCCGCCAGCCGTGCGGCAGGTACGCAGTTACGCGATCAGACCGTGGCCTTCCTGGGTGCCGGTTCTGCAGGCTGTGGTATCGCTGAACAAATCATCGCACAGATGAAATCTGAAGGGCTGAGCGATGACGAAGCGCGCGCACGCGTCTTCATGGTTGACCGCTTTGGTCTGCTGACAGACAAACTGCCGAACCTGCTCGATTTCCAGAGCAAACTGGTGCAGAAAA
This sequence comes from Pectobacterium sp. CFBP8739, assembly GCF_013449375.1. GTDB lineage: Bacteria > Pseudomonadota > Gammaproteobacteria > Enterobacterales > Enterobacteriaceae > Pectobacterium. Next base: position 804,714 of record NZ_JACDRR010000005.1, read on the forward strand.
GCGAGCTGCTGACGAACTGGGATTGCAACAGCGATGCCATTTCTCTGCTGGAAGTGGTACGTAACGCCAAACCAACCATCCTGATCGGTGTATCTGGGCAGCCGGGTCTATTCACGGAAGAAATCATCCGTGAAATGCACAAACACTGTGCGCGTCCTATCGTGATGCCGCTGTCTAACCCGACATCTCGCGTGGAAGCCCGTCCGGAAGATATCATTCGTTGGACGGAAGGTGCTGCGCTGGTTGCGACCGGTAGTCCGTTCTCCCCGGTGAGCTATCAGGATAAGGTCTTCCCTATCGCGCAGTGCAACAACTCCTACATTTTCCCAGGTATCGGGTTAGGGGTACTGGCGTCGGGTGCCAAGCGTATCACTGACGGTATGTTGATGGCCGCCAGCCGCGCGCTGGCTGACTGCTCTCCGCTGGCGAATAACGGCGAAGGCGCTCTGCTGCCGGATCTGGCCGATATCCAGCAGGTGTCCAAGCGTATTGCACTGGAAGTCGGTAAAGCCGCACAGTTGCAGGGTGCCGCCGTCGTGACCTCGTCGGATGCGCTGCAAAAGGCGATTGAGCACAACTTCTGGCAACCGCAGTACCGCAGCTATAAACGCACCTCGTTCTAATGGTGTGTGGCGGCAAAGGCCGCCAAGCGGCAGTAACGGATAGATCGTAAAGACGCTACGAGTACGTCCATTGTAAGCTCGGATTGCGCCATCCTTGGCGCAAACGCTTTACTCTTCTATTCCGTTACTCCCGTTTTCGTTCGGTAAATAGGTTTATCAGTGGTCTGAGCGCGGCACTTGCCGCGCTTTTTTATCACTGCTTTTTATTCAGCTTTTCAATTTCGGGTCGAGTGCATCGCGCAGGCCGTCGCCCAATAAATTAAACGCCAGTACCGTCAGAAAGATTGCCAAACTTGGGAATATCGCGACGTGCGGGGCAATTACCATATCTGAGCGCGCTTCGTTCAGCATCGCTCCCCACTCCGGCATCGGCGGCTGTGCGCCCAGCCCTAGAAATGACAGGCTGGCTGCCGTAATGATCGACATCCCTATGCGCATCGAGAAAAACACCACGATAGAAGACACCGAGCCGGGCAGAATATGCCGAAAGAGGATCGTCCGGTCGCTGGCGCCAATACTGCGGGCCGATTCGATGTAGGTCAGCTGTTTCAGCACCAGCGTATTACCCCGTACCAGACGGGCGAACGCCGGAATGCTAAAAATCGCGACGGCGACAATCACATTCGCCATCCCACTGCCCATAATCGCCACAACGGCAATCGCCAGCAGAATACCGGGAAAGGCAAACAACACATCGCATAGGCGCATAATGATCCTGTCCGCCCACCCTTCGTAGTAACCCGCCACCAGACCGAGTGTCGTGCCGATAATCATCCCAACTAACACCGAAAGCATGCCCGCCGCCAGCGAGATACGTGTCCCCATCAGGATCCGACTGAAAATATCACGACCTAATGAATCCACCCCCAGCCAGTGTGCCGCCGACGGGCCTTCATTCAGGCGCTCATAATCGAAATAATTCTCGGCATCATAGGGCATCAGGTGTGGTGCCAGAAACGCGACTACAATCAGCAGTAGCACAAACACGCCTGCGGTGACCGCGACATGTTGCCGAAGAAAGCGCCGCCAGAATTCACGCCACGGCGTACGAACCGATTTATCCCTGATGACAGGGAGCGTCGCCAGCATAGCGTTACGTCGCCAGTGTCTCATTCCCTTTCCTTATTTATAACGAATGGCGGGATTAATCGCGGCATACAGCATATCCACCAGCAGATTAATCAGAATGAATTCCAGTGAAAACAGCAACACCTCAGCCTGAATCACCGGATAGTCGCGCATCTCCACCGCATCCACCAGCAGCCGTCCTAGCCCCGGCCAGTTGAAGACCTTCTCCACGACGATTGAACCGCCGAGCAAGAAACCAAATTGCAGCCCCATCATCGTCACCACCGGAATCAGCGCATTGCGCAGCCCGTGCTTCACTACCACCAGCGATTCGCGCACGCCCTTTGCCCGCGCCGTACGCATATAATCTTCTTGCAAGACATCAACAAACGATGCACGGGTAAAACGCGCCATCACCGCCGCGACCGCCGCACCCAGCGTCAGTGAGGGCAAAATGTAGTGCAACCAGGTGTCCGCCCCCACCGTCGGCAGCCACCCCAGTTCGACAGAAAAAATCTGCATTAACAGCATACCGAGCGCAAACGCAGGGAAAGAGAGGCCGGATACCGCCAGCGTCATTCCGATCCTGTCCGGCCAGCCGTTGCGCCACACGGCCGATACGATGCCGATCGCCATGCCAAAAATCACCGCCCACACCATGCTGCACACCGTCAGCCAAAAGGTCGGCATAAAGCGCATGGCGATCTCTTCCGTGACCGGACGCTTCGACACCATCGACGTTCCCAAATCCCCTTGCAGGATACGGGTAAAGAAGTGCCAGAACTGATGCGGTAGCGATTTATCCAATCCCAGATCCTGCCGCACCATCTCGATGACGGCGGCATCCGCTTCCCGCCCGGCAGCTAAACGCGCGGGGTCGCCGGGTAACAGATGAACGAACAAGAACACCAGCACCATCACAATCAGGAGCGTGGGAATCAGTCCCAGTAGTCGTTTAATAAAATAATTCAGCATGAACGGTTTTCCACAGACATGCGTCAGACTCCCTATAAGGTGGACGTGTGTTGACCACTGCGGGCAGCCTTACGGCCGCCCGATTCCCTGGTCATCCTTTTGCGGTGAATTATTCCTTCAGATCGGCTTCTTCAAAACTGAACAGGGTATCCGGCATCACGTAAAACCCAGTCAGCTTTTTGCTGTTGGCCGAGACTAAACGCTCTGTCGCCAAGAAAATCCACGGCGCATCCGCCCAGATTTTGTCCTGTGCATCCTGATACAGTTTCTGTTTTTCCGTCCGAACCGTGGTTTTCAGCGCATTCGCCAGATCCGCATCGACTTGCGGATTACTGTAAAACGCCGTGTTGAACTGCGCGGGTGGCCAGGAAGCCGTTGCAAACAGCGGCGACAGCGCCCAGTCAGCTTCGCCCGTCGAAGCCGACCAGCCGGTGTAGAACAGGCGAACGCCCGTTTCTTTCACGCCCTTACCTTCCACTTCCGCCGCCCGCTGTCCGGCATCCATCGCAGTCACCTGCACTTTCACCCCGACCTGTGCCAGCTGTTGCTGCGTGAACTGCAAGACTTTCTGCGCCGTACTGTGGTTATGCGACGACCAGAGCGTCGTGGTGAAGCCGTCTGGGTAGCCCGCTTCTTTCAGCAGCTCGCGCGCTTTGGCCGGATCGTAAGGCCACGGATGATATTTTACTGAATAATCAATGCTGCTCGGCAGTGGCCCTTCGGCGGGCGTCGCATAGCCGGAGAACGCCACTTTAATCAGCGCCTCTTTGTTGATCGCGTAGTTCAACGCCTGCCGCACTTTCGGGTTATCAAACGGTTTCTGCGTCACGTTTATGCTGATGTAACGGTGCAGAATCGACGGCGATGCCACCAGCGTCAGCTTGTCATTTTTCTCCAGTACCTTGGCTTGCTCGAACGGTATTGGATAAGCAAACTGTGCTTCGCCGGTTTGCAGCAGTGCCGCACGCGTGTTGTTATCCACGACCGGACGCCAGGTAATGCTGTCCAGCTTCGGCAAACCCGCCTTCCAGTAGCCGCTGAATTTCTCGACTTTGACAAAATCGGTCTGATTCCAGGCCACAAAACGGTACGGGCCGGTGCCTACCGGATGGAAACCAATATCCTTGCCGTACAGCGTTAATGCTGCCGGCGAGATCATCACCGCCGCCGGATGCGCCAGATTGTTAACGAACGCCGAGAATGGCGTCTTCAATGTAATTTTTACCGTCAGGTCGTCAACCACGTCGGTTTTTTCGATCATCTTAAACAGGTTATATCGCTTCAAGCGGTTGTCTGGATTACTGGCGCGATCCAGATTCACTTTCACGGCGGCGGCGTTAAACGCCGATCCATCGTGAAATTTGACGCCTGGATGCAGCTTAATGGTATACGCCAGGCCATCCGGACTCACGTCATAGCTGTCCGCCAGCACATTCACCAGCTTCATGTCTTTATCAAAGCCAAACAACCCCTGATAGAAGGACTTCGCTACCGTCTGCGATAGCGAATCGTTGGCATCGTACGGATCCAGACTGGTAAACGTGGAACCCACGGCAATCACCGCATCTTTGGCTGCCCAGACGGGTGACGCAGCCATAGCAGCGGTTACCCCTGCGGCGACTAACCAGCCCCGTTTTATCGTCATTACGCCCATGCTACGTTCTCCTTGTGAATCCCTGTCAGTAAGCGCCGGCTATCGGATGGTGCGCAACAAAGTGTCGCTCACCCACCTGCACCAGAGGCGCCGTGATCGGCTCGTGGCCAAGCGCCCGAATCGGGCTGGGTATTTCATCAACCAGCAGCACCTGCTCACGCTGGCGGCATGAGGGATCGGCAATCGGAACCGCCGACATCAGCTTGCGGGTATAAGGATGGCGAGGCCGCTCGAATACGTCCTGCCGTGAGCCAATCTCGACAATCTGCCCCATGTACATCACCGCCACGCGATGGCTGATACGCTCGACCACCGCCATATCATGTGAAATAAATAAAAATGCGATGCCGAATTCACGTTGCAATTCCAACATCAGATTGATGATTTGTGCCTGAATCGACACATCCAGCGCGGATACCGCCTCATCCGCAATGACCACTTTCGGGTTCAGCGCCAGCGCTCTGGCAATGCAAATGCGCTGGCGCTGGCCGCCGGAAAATTCATGCGGATAGCGCCGGGCATGTTCCGGTTCTAACCCTACACGTGCCAACAGCCATTCCACACGCTTCTCCGCCTCCTGCCGATGGCAAATGTTGTGCACCAGCAGCGGTTCCATAATCGAAAAGCCAACCGTCAGACGTGGATCCAGTGACGCATAGGGATCCTGAAAAATCAGTTGAATATCACGCCGCAGGCGCTGTAATGCTGCCCCTTTCAACTGATGAATAGGCTGCCCATTAAAGATAATATCGCCCTTCTGGCTTTCAACCAGTTGGAGCAACGCGCGCCCAGTCGTGGATTTGCCGCATCCCGATTCACCAACCAGCGACAGCGTTTCGCCCGGCCAGAGATCGAAGCTGATGTTTTCCACCGCATGTACCTGTCGGGTTACGCGATTCAATAAACCGCTACGAATCGGAAAACGCGTCACCAGATGGCTAACCTGTAAGATCGGCTCCGCCTGCGCGGGAACGGTATCCTGCGGTACACTGTCCGCAATACGAACTGCGTTTTGATCCAGCAGCGGAAACTTCTTCGGGAACGGCTGACCGCGCATTGACCCTAGCGTAGGTACCGCTGCCAACAGCCCCTGCGTATACGGATGCTGTGGGGCAGTAAAGATTTGCCCAACGCTTCCCGCTTCAACGCTTTCTCCACGGTGCATCACCAAGACGCGTTCCGCCACTTCCGCCACCACGCCCATGTCATGGGTGATGAAAATCACGGCCATTTCCATTTCACGCTGTAGTACGCGGATCAATTGCAGAATTTGCGCCTGAATAGTGACATCCAGCGCGGTCGTCGGTTCATCGGCAATCAGCAGCGACGGTTTACAGGAGAGCGCCATTGCAATCATCACCCGCTGGCGCATGCCGCCGGACAACTGGTGCGGGTAGCGATCCAGCACGTTGCGTGCTTCCGGTATTCTAACCAGATCCAGCATGCGTAACGTTTCTGCACGCGCCGCGCGTCTGTCCATCCCCTGATGCAACCGAATCGACTCGGCTATTTGTTCGCCGACGGGGAAAACAGGATTCAGCGACGTCATCGGCTCTTGGAAAATCATCGCCAAATCTGCGCCACGCAATGTGCGCATCACACGCTGACGGGCTCCGCGGAGATCCAGCACTTGCCCATCGCGACGACGGAACAGCATATCCCCCTGATGAATCACGCCGCCCGCATGCTCAACCAACCGCATCAATGCCAGCGACGTCACGGATTTACCCGATCCAGACTCGCCGACAATGGCCAGTGTTTCGCCCCGATCGACAGAGAACGTCAAATTACGCACCGCATCTGTCCGCTGTTCTTGCTGCTCGAAGTACACACTCAGGTCGCGCACCTCAACCACACGCTTTTCAGGCAAAACCAGCCCCGGAATGGGGGAAGACAGCGAGGCATAATGATCCTGTGTGAGCGACATGAACGGCGAATCTCCATATAAATGCGGCTGGAATCAGCGCAACGCGATCAGGGACAAATTATCAGCGATTTTCGACTATATTTAGCGCAAGGTATGATGTAAAGCGGAAACTGAAATCAGTGCAGTGAAAAATTTCTTTTATAACATTAGGTTAATTGCAATAAAGACGCACTATCAGATGCAATATCTCATGCAAATTCCCCATTTTTGCCCGAAATGGTTCGAGTTGTGGGCAGAAGGCCTCTGTTTTTCACCATGGTCCTGCCGTTCCGTGCCTAACGAGGATTCATGCGCCAAAAGGCACATTCCTTGACCTGCATACATTCACCCCCGTTACGAACTCTGACATACTTAATAGTGGCATAGGAAACAGGTTTTCGCCCATGAACGACATCACGGCGAAATTTTTTTATTAATGAAACCAGACTCATTAATGAAACCGGCCTTATTGATAAAACAACGGTATTGATGAAAAAACGGTGGAGTAAAGATGGAAAGCGTTAACGCAGGTTTACTGACTCTTGAACACGCGCTGGAAAACATGTTTTCTCAGGTTACGTCCCTCACCGAGACAGAGCGCGTATCCCTGTTCGACGCCGCAGGACGGATTACCGCCCATGCTATCACCTCCCCGATTAACGTCCCACCCTTCGCCAATTCCGCAATGGATGGCTATGCCGTGCGCTGTGCGGATTTGGCCGTTGCCACGACGCTGCCGCTGGCCGGCAAAGCCTTTGCGGGTGCGCCCTTCACCGGCGACTGGCCTGCTAGAACCTGCATTCGCATTATGACCGGCGCGCCGATTCCCGCAGGCGCCGACGCCGTCATCATGCAGGAACAGGCTGACGTCAGCGAAGATGGCATCCGCTTTCCACATGAGGTAAAACCTGGCCAGAATATTCGTCTGGCGGGAGAAGACATTCAGGCGGGTGCCAGTGTGCTGCCTGCAGGCTGCAAACTGGGCATGGCGGAGCTGCCGCTGCTGGCTTCGCTGGGGATTACGCAGATTGACGTGGTACGCCGTCTGAAAGTCGCGGTGTTTTCTACCGGAGATGAACTGCAACCCGTTGGCAAGCCGCTGGCAGACGGCCAGATTTATGATACCAACCGTTTCGCCGTCCGTTTGATGCTGGAACAACTAGGCTGCGAGGTGCACGACCTCGGGATTATCCGCGACGATCCGGCAGCCCTGCGTGCCGCATTTCATGATGCTGATCGGCTTGCCGATCTGGTGATTAGCAGCGGCGGGGTTTCCGTTGGCGAAGCGGATTACACCAAACAAATGCTGGATGAGCTGGGCGATATCCATTTCTGGAAGCTGGCGATCAAGCCCGGTAAGCCCTTTGCCTTCGGTAAATTACAGCATGCTTGGTTCTGCGGCCTGCCGGGGAATCCGGTTTCTGCTGCGCTGACGTTCTATCAACTGGTTCAACCACTGCTGGCGCGCCTGTCTGGCTATACGCAATGGCACTTGCCACCACGGGTTCGAGTCAAAACCACCAGCGCACTGAAAAAGACACCAGGGCGCACCGATTTCCAGCGCGGTATTTTCAGCCGCAACGCGCAGGGCGAGCTGGAAGTCACAACCACTGGGCATCAGGGTTCGCACGTTTTCAGCTCGTTCAGCCTCGGTAACTGTTTCATCGTGCTTGAACAAGATCGTGGCCATGTCGCCGCAGGCGAATGGGTCGACATCGAGCCCTTCAACGCGCTGCTGGGACGCTGAGTATGTTGCCGGAACTGAGCGATGAAGAGATGCTGCGCTACAATCGACAGATTGTGCTGCGCGGCTTTGATTTTGACGGACAGGAAAAGCTCAAGGCGTCACGCCTGCTGATTGTCGGACTAGGGGGGTTAGGCTGTGCCGCCGCGCAGTATCTGGCCGCGGCGGGCATCGGCCATTTAACGCTGCTGGATTTTGATACCGTCTCTCTGTCTAACCTACAGCGTCAAGTGCTGCACCGTGATGATCGTATCGGTATGGCAAAGGTCGAATCCGCGCGTCTGACGCTATCCGATATGAACCCCCATCTTTCGCTCGATACCGTTGATGACGATCTTGATGACGAGACGTTGAGCGAACTGGTCAGCCAACACGACGCCGTGTTGGACTGCACCGACAATGTCGCCATTCGCAATCGTCTAAACCGCATTGGCTTTCAACTTAAGAAGCCACTGATCTCTGGGGCAGCGATTCGGATGGAAGGCCAACTCAGCGTCTTTACCTATCAGCCTGATGAACCTTGCTATCAGTGTCTCAGCCGTCTGTTCGGCGCCAATGCGCTAACCTGTGTCGAAGCGGGCGTGATGTCGCCGCTGGTGGGAACCATCGGCAGTTTGCAAGCGATGGAAGCCATTAAGCTGCTAACCGGTTACGGCAGGCTAGTGACAGGCCGACTACTGATGTTCGATGCGATGACGCTGCAATTTCGTGAAATCATGCTGCCGAAAAAACCGCACTGCGAGGTTTGCGGCGAGCGAGGCGCAGAAGGAAAAGAGACGACTCCGGCACGATAAGCCATTGAACACAGGAAAAATCGGTGACACAGTATTAAGGTTAGTCATCACGTAAACTGAGGAACACACCATGAGTAATGCTTTTTTGCAGTCAATCAAGGCCCGTCGTTCAATCTATGCCATCGGCAATAAATTACCGATATCAGAAGATCAGGTTACCGCCCTCATTACCGAAGCCGTTAATGAAAGCCCCTCCTCTTTTAATTCACAAAGCTCACGCATTGTGATTCTGTTCGGTGAGCAGCATCACAAACTGTGGGATATTGTTAAGCAGCAGTTGAAGAAAATTGTGCCTGCGGACGCCTTTGCTCCGACAGAAAATAAACTGGCCTCTTTCGCCGCTGGCGCGGGGACCGTCCTGTTCTTTGAAGACACCGCCGTGATTGAAGCGCTACAGGAAAAATTTGCGCTTTATGCCGATAACTTCCCAGTCTGGTCTGAACATTCAACCGGTATCGCCCAGTTTGCCGTGTGGTCTACGCTGGCGCAGGAAAAAATTGGCGCTTCGCTCCAGCACTACAATCCGCTGATTGACGATGATGTGAAAGCACAGTGGAATCTGCCAGCCAGTTGGAAACTGCGTGCTCAAATGCCATTTGGCTCAGTCGAGCAACCAGCCGGTGAGAAAACCTATATTTCCTTTGAAAAGCGTTTCCGCGTATTTAAATAATCCGCTAACGCATGCTTTATCAATCCATAAGGACACAATGCGGTGTCCTTATGGGGGTTAGATTCAGATGTTAATCGGTCACCGGCAGAGAAAAAACCTGAATAACCTTCTCTCTGACACCAAACACCGCCAGTGTTTTACCAATCAATTCACCATCCGCATTGATATCCACCATTCCTGTAACAGCGCCATCGAAGGACCGCTATACTGAATCCAATGCGTTAGTCGTTAGTGCTTTACTTGGTTGTGCTATAACGCGATTCCAGTAAAATGTCGCATCACTATTTTTATCCGAAAACAGAGACTTATTACTTATTCACCTATCTCATGAATGATTCTCTGGGGAAACTATGTTGCAGACCGGATTCATTAATAACTCACGTTGGTTAGACAAAACGCGCGCAATCGTAATACTTGGATCCATGCTGCTTGCTGCCTTTCTGGTTATCAGTTGGACCAGCTATGAAGTGGCGAAAGAATCACTGGAAGAAGAAATCGAAGAAAATACCCTGCCGCTCACCAGTGATAACGTCTATTCTGAAATCCAGCAAGATTTGTTAAAACCTATCTTTATTTCGTCGTTAATGGCGCACGATACCTTTTTGCGAGACTGGGTACTAAAAAGTGAAAGCGATCCACAGGCCCTATTCCGCTATCTGAAAGAGATCGATCGCCGCTTCAACACCGTATTTTCTTTTTTCATTTCTGATAAAACTGGGCTCTATTACGATCAGCAGCGCATCCTGAAAACCGTCTCGGAATCGTCCCCCGACGATCAATGGTATTTCCAGCACAAAGCGCTATCGGATGACACGCCTTATATTGTCGATCTCCGCGTTGATCCTGAAAACCGCACGCGTCTGGACATTTTCATCAACCACAAAGTGATGGATTATGAAGACAACTTTATTGGCATTACGGGCGTGGGTATACCCGTTGAACGTGTTAAACACCTGATTGAAAAATACGAACAACGCTATAACCGGACAATCTATTTCATTGATAAAGAAGGCAACATTACGCTACATGGAGAAAGTTACGCGCGCTCGCTAAAACTTCAAGAACAGGAGGGTCTGAACCGGCTCGCAACCACAATTCTAACTTCCCCCGGTGGCGCTTACGAATATCAGTCAAACGGAGAACATATTTTCCTCAACACTCGTTTACTCCCTGAATTCGGCTGGTACTTGATGGTTGAGCAAACCAGTCACCCCAGTGAAAAACGACTGTTCACCACATTGCTAAAAAATCTGGGCATCAGCACATTTGTCAGCATTATTTTTCTATTTCTGCTGTGGTTGACGATTGGCGGATATCAACGCCGTCTGGAACAGATGGCGACGACCGATAAATTAACGGGCCTCATGAACCGTCAGGCATTTGACTATTTATTCCGTCGTCTCGGGGCGAAAAATGCCTTACAGCATAAATCGCTCTCCATTATTTTGATTGATATTGACCACTTTAAAAAAATTAATGACAAGTACGGCCACAACGTCGGAGATATGGTTTTAAAAGAGGTTTCCGCCATCCTATCGGCCAATACCCGCTCCAGCGATCAATCCTGCCGTTGGGGAGGAGAAGAGTTCGTCATTTTGCTCGACAATTGCGATCTCAATGCCGCACAACAGCGCGCCGAGGCCCTTCGTCAGAGTATTGAGACCACGCATCTTCCCTACCGTGAAGGAAGAATTCAGGTGACATCCAGCTGCGGCGTTGCTGAATATCGGGCTGGCGAAACGCTAAACATGCTGATTAACCGCGCCGATATCGCGCTCTATCAGGCAAAGCAGCAAGGGCGTAATCAGGTGGTCGGTGCCGCGCAATAGCGTGTCATCAATAAAAAGGCAATGGGGAGCAGCATTATGCCTCCCCTGCTATTTCATCATCATCATCGTCGGTCAGACTATCCAGCCATTACAAAGTGCCCTCCTCACTCAGCTTATGTGTACCTGAACGCATGGCAGGAATAATAAATACTCATACCTAATGCCAACTTACAGAGGATCGATAATGAAAAAGCGCGCCATTGCTCTTTTTGCGCTACTGCCCATCACTCAAGCCGCCGCCACAGATTGTGGCAACGCCAACACGCAGTTGGAGATGAGCCAGTGTGCGGCTAATGAATATAAAAAAGTGGATGGCGAACTTAATCGACTCTATCAGGATGTCGTGAAACGCCTGGTGATTGAAGAACACAAGGCGTTGCTTAAATCAGCGCAGAGAAAATGGATCGCGTACCGCGACGCTGACTGTGGGTTTCAGACCTTCCCGACAAGCGGGGGATCGGTGCATGGCATGGTGTATTCCCAGTGCCTTACGCAGAAAACCGCCGAGCGCGTGGAAGAATTCAAAAGCATGCTACGTTGTGAAGAAGGGGATTTAAGCTGTCCGCTTTAAGCCACTACCAAGTGTGGAAAGCGTCACAGACTCAATGCGAGGTAAGTGTTTGAATAGCGGTGGAGAGGCGGGGGAATTGGAACCTTCGGTAGCATTGCCCTACTCCCGTATTCGGGACGGGTTCGGTCAGTCGCTCCAGCATCTCTCCGTTAGCAGTTGCCATGATGCCTACTTTTACGGCATGTTAACAACGAGTTAGTTTAACAACACACGCCCTCGCCTTTAAATTCAAGTGACGACTGAACGAGCAATAACGATGATTAAATGGCCATGGAAAAACACTCAACCTCAGGTGCAGACACTTGAACACTGGCAAGCTGCGGTCTCCATCCCACTTCTCGCCCCCTTAAGCGATGAAGAACTTCAGCAGTTGGTCGCGCTTGCCGATCAGTTTTTGAAGCAAAAACGCCTGATTCCGTTGCAGGAACTGATGTTAACGGAAATCATGCAGCAACGCATCGCCCTGCTGTTTTCCCTGCCGGTCTTGTCGCTGGGAATGGATGCGCTGGATGGCTTCCACGAAATTCTGGTTTATCCCGGCCCGTTTATTGTCGAAGAAGAGTGGCAGGACGACATCGGACTCGTACATACGGGGAAAATGGTACAGTCTGGGCAAAGCTGGGATCAGGGACCGATTGTCCTCAACTGGCAGGAAGTACAAGATTCTTTCGATCTCTCCGGTTTCAATCTCATCATTCATGAAGTCGCTCACAAGCTGGATATACGCAGCAGCGGCGAAGCAACGGGCGTTCCCCTAATTCCCCTGCGCGACATTGCCGTCTGGGAACAGCATCTGCACGGTGCAATGGATGCCTTACAGGAAGAGATCGATCTGGTCGGTGAAGACGCCACCAGTATGGATCCCTATGCCGCCCAAGATCCAGCAGAGTGCTTTGCGGTGCTGTCGGAATACTTCTTCAGCGCCCCCGAACTTCTCGACGAGCGTTTCCCCGATCTGTACCGCTGCTTCCAAAAGTTCTATCGACAGGATCCGCTCGCTCGCCTGAAAAACTGGCAAAGCAGCGTCAACTACCGTGCACCATCCATCTACTAGCTCATAAAAAAACAGCGAATTGTACATAGCCTAGGCAGTCAGACAATAAAGCTGATTTTGCCGTTGACAGTATCGCGGGTGGCGGATATCATGCGCCCCGTTCACACGATTCC
>NZ_JACDRR010000005.1:817835-820699 GCF_013449375.1 Pectobacterium sp. CFBP8739
TTTACCAGCAATCGGAGGGAACCGTCATGTCACTTACTGATACTAAAGTAAAAAATGCTAAGCCATCAGAAAAGGCGGTAAAGCTCACTGACGGGTTCGGCCTCTACTTGCTGGTTCATCCCAATGGTTCCAAATACTGGCAGTTAGGCTATCGATTCGAAGGAAAACAGAAGGTGTTTTCCATCGGTGTCTACCCTGCTGTTTCATTGGCAGATGCAAGACAACGCCGGGATGAAGCAAAAAAGCTGTTAGCCGCTGGCATTGACCCCAGTGCTAAAAAACAGGCTGACAACAAAACAATTCAAGAGAAGCGTAACAATACCCGCGCTTTCAAAACCGTTGCTAAGAGCTGGTTTGCCACCAAAACCACATGGTCGGAAGATTATCAGCGTTCGGTCTGGACACGACTGGAAACTTATCTGTTCCCTGACATTGGTGAAAAAGATATTGCTGAACTGGATACAGGCGATCTGCTGGTTCCCATCAAAAAGATAGAAAAGCTAGGTTATCTGGAAATTGCTATGCGGGTAAAACAGTACACCACCGCCATCATGCGTTATGCCGTCCAACAAAAGATGATCCGTTTCAATCCTGCCTATGATTTGGAAGGTGCGGTTCAGAAGCCTCAGACGGAACACCGCCCCGCGATCGAACTGGAAGAGATCCCTACCCTGCTGGAACGTATTGAAGGCTATAAAGGTCGTAGCCGACTGACTCAACTGGCGATAAAACTCAATCTGCTAATTTTTGTGCGTTCCAGTGAACTCCGCTTTGCCCGTTGGTCAGAGATCGATTTCAAAAGTGCTTTGTGGGTTATCCCTGAACGGCGTGAAGCCATTGAAGGGATCAAACATTCGGGCCGTGGTGCCAAAATGCGCAGGAAGCATTATGTTCCTCTATGCGATCAAGCACTGGCAATTTTGGAAGAGCTTAAAGACCTCACCTATGACGTTAACGGTGATCACGGTTTTATCCTGACGGGCTGTTATGATGCGATGAAGCTGATGAGTGAAAACACCATCAACAAAGCACTGCGCAAAATGGGCTATGACACCAAAACCGATCTGTGCGGTCATGGTTTCCGAACGCTGGCGTGTAGTGCCTTAATTGAATCGGGCATCTGGCCTGAAGATGTGGTAGAGCTTCAGATGAGCCACATGGAAAAGAATAACGTTCGCGCTGCCTATACCCATAAGGCCAAACACCTTGAACAACGCCGCCTTATGCTGCAATGGTGGGCTGATTTTCTGGATGCTAACAGCAACGGGATGGTTAGGCCGTTTGAGTTTGCGCAGAAAGGATAAAATTTAGCTCAGGTCATGGATGACTGATACCATCAGGGTGAAATAGCTGTCAGAACACAAAAGCAGTCAAAACATCAGACCACTTAAAGCGCCTGCCATAAGTCATTATTGATTTTGATAATGAAAATCATTACCATGAAAGCCAAAGATTATAAGATAAAAACGTCTACACCCGCATACTTCAAGTTGCATGTACGTTAGCTTCGTTCGGTTACCCGAATAACTTACTTGAGTAAGGCCATCGGGATCCCCTCGCTTGCCGTCTGCCTGAAACTCGAATTATTTAGGGTATACACACTTTCAATCAGGCAAGGGGTTGCTGTTATGGAATTGAAATTTCGTTCATTTTTAAGTAACGAGAATGGTGCTACTGCAATCGAATACGGCGTTTTGGCGGCGTTGATAGCCACAGCAATGAGCTTTATCTTTGGTGATAGTGGCATTTTTATTAATGCACTTAATGATAAATTTGATGAGACCCATCAAATAATCAGATCATGTGGAACAGATAAACCGGGTGTTTCGTGCTTTACAGTCGAAAAGTGAGCTGAATGATAATATCACGGATGAATATATTTATAGTGGTATTCTCCGTGATATACAATTATTTAGCACCCCATTCAATAACGGAGGCTCATTTCATACAACTAATTCCTAATGATTTTTATAGGTGGATAGATAAATTTCAAAATCATTTATGATTATACCATAAAACTTTAAATTCATCCTTTGTATAATTAACCCACTCCCGCTCTTTAGTGTTAGTTGATTTCTCTCTAATTCCCAAGCGACCAGTTCTATCATCGAAAAAAACAAATAATGGGTATTCATCATCGGATATACACCATCCTAATGATGGTAAAATATTTTCGAAATTATAATTTTTTTCCTCACAGAATTTTTTTAAAAAAACAAAAGTATCACTATCTGCATGGAGAGTAACATAAGGCCAAGAACTTACCATCATCCCAGATTTATCTGGATATGCTTTCTCAATCGCGTGAATTACACCATTTTCCGGTGGCTCTCCAATCCTTAACTTCCCATTAGAACATCCAGAGATTAGTAATATCGAAAGAATGACAGAAGCCGATCTTACATTTAAATTAATTTCCATATCTTTTAGCCAAAAAATATTTATAAGACTCTTTTGTATACGCGACCCAAGACTCATCACTTACACCATCCCCTTTTTCTGCAATAGAAATAGTGCCTTTTCCATTATCAAATATATCCTTAAAAAATAAATGCTTGGGTGTGTCATCATCACCAATACACCATCCTGCATCCATAGTATATTGTTCAAAAGTCCCCTCCCGTTCTTCACAGAGTTTTTTTATTTCTTGGAAATGAATAACTGATATATGAAGAACAACACTTGGCCCGTATGCTAGTCTTATTTTTGAATCTTGTGGGTACCGAATTTCTAATGTAGAAATAACTCCTCCATGTAGTGGGAGTCCTTGTTTTTTGATACTACATGAAGATAACTTCCCCCCTCTGGCAGGATAGTTGTCACCCTCTAAAATTTAACCAGTTGGGGGTTAAGGCTTGAATGTG
>NZ_JACDRR010000050.1 GCF_013449375.1 Pectobacterium sp. CFBP8739
TCTGATGAAAATAACGAGCAGAAATACCTTAATAGGCTTGTAGCTCAGGTGGTTAGAGCGCACCCCTGATAAGGGTGAGGTCGGTGGTTCAAGTCCACTCAGGCCTACCAACTCTTCCATGAGTGGTATGTAAGGTATCTGTAAGCAACGATGGGGCTATAGCTCAGCTGGGAGAGCGCCTGCTTTGCACGCAGGAGGTCTGCGGTTCGATCCCGCATAGCTCCACCATTAAAAAGACTTCAGAGCGTATTGGAAACAGTATGCTGCGAAGTATTTTGCTCTTTAACAATCTGGA
>NZ_JACDRR010000051.1 GCF_013449375.1 Pectobacterium sp. CFBP8739
CCCACGCCGCTCACCACAAGCAACTAACAGGAGTAGTTAATCATGGCTAAGGCACATTCTAAGTCAGACGTCACACTTAATAAACCCGCCAGAACAGAGCGTTACTACACCGTGGGATACGCCCCGCATAATGGCAAGT
Source organism: Pectobacterium sp. CFBP8739 (assembly GCF_013449375.1). Lineage (GTDB taxonomy): Bacteria > Pseudomonadota > Gammaproteobacteria > Enterobacterales > Enterobacteriaceae > Pectobacterium. The sequence continues at coordinate 140 of NZ_JACDRR010000051.1, forward strand.
CCAACCCGCCCTCTGCCATCAACCTCAAAGGCCGCTGGCTCGAAGAGTCGGGCTTTATCACCGGGATGCCCGTGACCGTCACGGTTGAGCGGGGGAGGATTATTATTGAGACGCAGATTAATTTATAGCGACTGACTAACTCATAAACCATAAAATAAAAAAATCCGGAAGGATCGGCGATCGCTTCCGGATTTTACTAAAAATCAATCAATTAAATGCATAATTAAATTATCAACCCAAACATCAAAATTACTTCTTGACATGAAATAGAGGGTTTTCATTAATTCCTCCGGACTTATATCAATAGTACAATTAGATGTCCTACCCAATTCAGAGAAAATAGAAATAAACACACTAAAACCATGTAAATCATTTAACTCTTTTAATTTCAAAATGCTATTTGAAAAATGAAAAACCCTCTCAGGAGGGTTATCAAAATCATTCCAATCTTCAATGTCACCAACGAACTCCTTATCTTCAAACTCAATGAAAAACTCATCATCATGACATCTAAAATATTCTTTTTTCACTTCTTTAATATCAGTATCAATTAAAACCTTAAACCCGATCTGCTCAAACAAATCCAATCCCTTTAGATTATTAACATCTACCCCGCTAGTTCTAAAAGAAATAAGCTGAGAGCAATCGAAATTAGAATATCTTTTTACAGTTTCACTCATGGATTGTATTTCCCATTATAAATATGATCATACAACTGCTTAATATCTTTATTGCTCGGAGAGGTTACCTCACCATTTTTAGTTTTAGTACCTTGCCCGCCATATATTGTTCCATCTTTCGGCGATATATTTCTCGTTGGTTGATGGACATGCGGGCTAATTCCACCATGAGAATCCAGTCCATAACGTTTGAACTGTCCATCACTATTTTTCTTACTGGTATTAAAACCGGGTGACTTAGTATGCAGTGTTGTTTCAGAATCTGGAGATACATGATCTTTCATGAAGCCTTCCTTTGTTCGGCTCCCTGGAGTTGGTGAAGAGCCGCCAAAGTTAGACGATTCCCGAGCCTTCCTACTAGCTTCAATATTGTCTTTGATACGTTGCTTATCAGGGCATCCAACCAACCCCAACGGGTCTACCCATTCCAACGGGTTATGCACATAACCTTGAGGTCGGATTCCACCCAGCAACCCTATCGGGTCATAGGGACG
>NZ_JACDRR010000052.1 GCF_013449375.1 Pectobacterium sp. CFBP8739
GTATTAGGCGAAGTCATTTAATCTCTAATGCCGGATAGATGATTTCCGTTTCCAGCAGCGTGATTTTGTCATTTTCGCCTTTGGTCGTAGACAGCGTCTTGCTAATAAAATCGATAGCTTTTACTGATTTATTCAGCCAGGAAAGCGTATTAGCTTTCCGCTTAAAATCTTTTTTCATCGAAGCAGAATAATTATGTTCAGGGTTATTACCTAATGTGTAGGTAAATTCGCCCCCAATCTCCAGAGTACGGCTTATTTCATAATTAGGACGTTTCGTCCACCCGCGGGCACCACGCTGTGGATTCCCGTTAGCTTTATTTTCCTCTTTAGCCTGCTTCTTTTTCTGTCGTTCAGTAAACTCGGTAACCGTTTCGTCGGTGCCAATCACCACACTGACATCCCAACTGAATGCCGGATAGATTATAATTTGCGTGCGAAGCGCATCTCTGGAAGGCAAGCTAAATATCTGTGATACTCCATTAAGAAAGACCAGCGATTCACTGATAAAAGGTTCATCGTTACACTGCCCAACACGCAGGGTATATATCTCCTTAGGCAACAATGCTTTGATATCTTTTGCAAACACATACTCTCTCAAGAAATCGATGGCATCGTGTATTGAATAAATATCTGCTTTTTCTCCATAATCACACACATAATTTGTCAGACCGCTACTAAACGTCTTGGGAGCACGACGCCGCTCAGAATCATAAATGATGCCATGAGGACATAATACATTATGTGAAACACAGCCTTTTCCTGTCAGACCGAGCGAAACGGGAACACCTTCTCCTGTTTTATCAATGATTTCTACCGTTGTGACAAAATCGTCCTGACTGTAATCAAATGTCCAGTATTTCACTTTCAGTGAAAACGCATGTATGCAGGTATCTGGATTTTCACAATTACAAGATGGCGACCCCGCCGTTAAACTCACCATATATTTTCCTTATAGGGGCACAGAGCCCAATTCCCTGAGTAAAAGTGTTTCTGCTTTAAAGACGCCTTTTTTACCCTCTGTACAGAGAACATTTTTAAAGTCAGCAGGAATATCGTCAAGTGCCAAATAATGACGGGAATGAAACAGAAAAAATAAACCACGAATACTCCTGTCATCAGTGATCCCCTGCTGTTGCAACCAACGAAATATTTCACCAATTTTTTGTGAATCGACAGATCTATTTTCTCCGTCCCAGCTTTCCATTTTACTGACAAGAACGTCGAGATAGCGCTGCTCAAAAATTAGGGTTAATTCATCCATCTGTTCTGATGAGAACCGCATTATTTTTCGACGAGAAGCACTTCCAGCGTGAAATTGTGTTTTTAGCGCAGAAAAATTTTCACATCGATTAATTCCCTGCCAGTTTGTCGTTATCGTCTCAATCGGGCCGAGAAAGGTATGCTTTTCCCAGTCAGAAAGTACGGACAGCAATGACCAGATATTGCGCGGGTCATAAAAACGGAAAAATACAGGTTTTTCTTCATTGGGGATTTGTACATACAGGTATTTACGTAAATGCTGACGCAGAGTTTTCATATCAGCTCGGCTTTCAAGCCGTATTCCCCAAGGCGTTTTTCTTTGTTCAAGCCACTGAATAATGGCGTCGTCAACTCGCACTAAGTACGGAGCCAATCGCCCAATATCTTCCGGTACTGGCTCCGCGTATAAACTGGCATGGGGTGGATCTAATTGTTCCAGCATCGAAAATAACTCGGGCTCTGCCGCTGCATCCACTATTGCCCAGCGTGTTATCTCACTCACCTTTTTTCTCCTTTGCCGGACAGTGCGCCACAAACAGCGTCCCTGCGGCAGCAGCCGCTTTCAATATCGCCGGATCGGCAGGGAGTGCCACATCGCCGGATCGGCAGGGAGTGCCACATCGCCGGGGCTGCCACCTGAGTTCAGATTAATCGCCGGTCCTTTGATGTCCACCCCACCGGCGTGGATAACCACAAAGCTGCCCCCAACCCTGAGCGTTAATTTGCTGCCGCTTTGCAGCGTCAGATCGCCGTTGCTGTCTACGCTGAATACGCCGCTGATTTTCTGCGTCAGATCGCCCTTAATCTGTATGCCCCGATCGCCTTCGGTCAGCGATAAATGGTTGCCTGTGGTTTTGTGATCCTGATTGCCTTCCACCGTGACTTTACGATCGTTGGCAACCACCAGTTCTTCATCATGTCCAATGCTCGTCGTGCGGTTATAGTCCACGCGCTCATCTTTAGAATTGAGCACCCGCACCGCCATATTCTTCTGGGCGTGAAGGAAGATCTCTTCGTTGTCGGTCGCGTCTTCAAAGCTGAGTTCGTTAAATCCTTTGCCTTTATGGGTTTTGGAGCGAAGCGTGGTACGCGTTTTGTTAGCGGGCAGTGGATAGGGAGACGGATTGGTGGCGTGGAAAGTACGCCCGGTGACAATCGGCTGGTCTGGGTCACCTTCGAGAAAGCTGACGATCACTTCATGGCCGATACGCGGGATGGCGATCATGCCGTACTGGCCGCCCGCCCAGCCCTGACTGACGCGTACCCAGCAGGAACTCTGGTCGTTGCTCACGCCGTAGCGATCCCACGGGAA
>NZ_JACDRR010000053.1 GCF_013449375.1 Pectobacterium sp. CFBP8739
CGGGCCATCCAGACCGGGCGCAGGAGTGAAAGTATAGCCCTGAATTTTCGCATCCCACACCATATTGGCAACACGAACGCCTTCATACGGTGTTCCTTCCCCCGTATGAACTCCATAGACCTGCATTTTTCCATGAATATCAGGACGCCAGAAAAACCGGACACGCGTTGTTGCAGTTTCACCTGCCCAGCCTTTACGCCGTAATTCATCTTCCAGCCAATGTTCGTCTCGCCCCGGCACCTTATCACTGCCTTCCCCCGCCGAAGGAATATAAAGCGCAGAGGCTAACGCACCAATATATGGCACTGCTCTTGCCGCACTCAGCACGCCACCAAGAGACCATTCCCCCCAGACCTGTGTCATTACTCCCGTAGCAGCCAGTAAACCAACATCAGCGCTGGCGACGGGGGCTTTTTGCTCTTCTGCGGCAGGTTCGGTAAGCGATTTGGCAACAGGTGCCTGAGAGCGTGGTTTGTCATCCGTCGCAACCAACAAATCAAACAGCGTCTTATACCAAGGCTCCATCGGGGGTATTTGAGGCTTGTTAATCACACCGGGTGGGATCTTGGGTGACAGTTCGTTTTTTCCGACAAATGATTTAGGCGGGGAAACAGCAGAAGACACATCTTTCTTTTTCGCTGCCTGCGCATATTGCGTAACCTCATGCGTATTATCCGCAGCATGATGACCATAACCACAGCAGTCATCTTGTTCGGGCTGGGCAAATAACACCAT
>NZ_JACDRR010000054.1 GCF_013449375.1 Pectobacterium sp. CFBP8739
GGTCATAGGGACGATCCTGACACGGTCGTACTTTTTAGCGCACTTAACCTATTGAAGCAACGGACTTTTCAGGCAGCGTTTTCAGCCACATTCACACGCCCGCAACCCCAACACCCCGACGCGCACTTTTAGCCCCGGACACGCTACCGCCATGCTGTGACGTTCCTGTCTGCCTGCCTCGCATCATAGCAGCGGCGGCAGCCGCTGCCATTAGTCGTTGTGTTAATGAACCGGGTTTTAGCGCGGCGCGAGCCGTTCCGCAGCTTGCCTGTGGGACGGTGAAGCGTCTGCCGGGTGCGGGCTGGCGAAGCCCGCAGGACAACGCTTTAGCAGGGAGGCCCCCGGCGGGGGCCGCACGGGGCGGAGATGGCGAGCACGGGAACGAGCAAGGAGCCTGCGACTGCGAGCCGGGCGCAGCCAGTGCAGCGGGGTCGGGGCGGGGGCGAGGTGAAGCCGTTTAGCGGAGGCCGTCAGGCCGACAACCCCTTTTCTGTTGACGTTGATGTTGGCCGAGGATTAACGCCGGAGCCTGTGCCGCCAGGGAGGGCGGCCACGCCGTCGGTGC
>NZ_JACDRR010000055.1 GCF_013449375.1 Pectobacterium sp. CFBP8739
GAGCAAAAGCGTCAACAAAGTACGGTGTCGTGTCCCCTTCGTCTAGAGGCCTAGGACACCGCCCTTTCACGGCGGTAACAGGGGTTCGAATCCCCTAGGGGACGCCAGCGCATCCGACCATTCCGGTGAAAGCGGGGGTCTTCAGTAAGTCATTTACTTACCACATATCTTAAAACTGATTAGTAATAGTCAGGTTTACGATATTGCTCTTTAACAATCTGGA
>NZ_JACDRR010000056.1 GCF_013449375.1 Pectobacterium sp. CFBP8739
TTGCCGTTTAACGTCTGGTAGATGCTGGTTTGTTCAGTGTTATCAACAATACGTACCCAGGGTGAATCTGCGCCTTGCGGTGGTGGAGTAAAAAAAGTGTTATTGGGCATAAATGCGCAACCGGAAGTATTCAGGGCAATTGCGGCAACGCTGATGCTCAGCACGTTTTTCACTCTCTATCTCCTTCGCAGTCTTCCATGATGTCGTTGCTGTCCTGTCCAGATAGCAACGGCATTACGATGATACCTGAGGCGGCTAAGCCGTTGCCGACTCAGCCAGCAGGGGACTCGGCAGTCACTTCAAAACATAATCGAATTTTTCGTCAAAGTTGAATGCGATGTCCTGTTCTTTCACTTTTTCCAGAATAGCTGTGATTTTATCGAACGCATCACCTAAATATGCTCGGGATTGCCCAGCATTCTGCCAGATCAGTGTGACGGGTCTTTCCACGTCATTACACAGACGATCCTTTAGCGCGTCCAGATTACGACCATAGTAGGGGCCGAAATCCAGTAAATCAGATAACGCACGATGAAAGTCGGCTTCAGTACGGATACTCAACCCGTCCAGAATAATTTGTTTGTTATTCACTTCCATTTACCTATTGATGTTACGGACTCATAGTGATCCGTTGTGATATACAGTAGCCCATCGCTGGAATACAGCAGTCGGGTGCCTGCCTGATTGCTCCTTGACATGGTATTGTCCAGACCTATATCCGCTTCTTTCCATACTCTGCCAGGCGCAGAAGGTAGAGCATTGGTGGTATTCTCGAAAACATCTCCACCCAACTGACCTCCCGGCGTGGTGTTATTTAATGCTTTGCCAGGCCTCCAGCCATTGGCGACGGCCTGGGCTTTCGTGACGTAATTTTGCGGCAGTTCTCCAGTAGCGCGCAGGCTTTCGACAACGTCATTAGCTGCTTCAGTGGTTTTTAAATCCATTTTTAGTGCGGCGTATTTAGCTGCATTATGCGCTGCGGTGTTGCTTGTCCTCGCTGCATCCGCCGCTAACTGTTCAGATTTCAGCACGGCTTTGGCAACTACTTTTTCAGTCACAACTGCCGCACCTTTAGCCAGGCCTGCTCCACCCGCTAGCAGTGATGCCGCATCTGAAATCAGCTTACCGGTTTCCATACCAGAGTTAAACGAACCGGCAGCCCCAGCACGTTCATACTGCTCTTCCAGATAATTAATGCGATCGATATAAGACTGCTTCACCGCATCAGAGATATTACCCAGCACATTATCGCCGGTAAACAGTGTCTTCAATGCTTCGTAAGTCTCAATTGGACTCAGGGCAGCACTGACAATACCGTCGATAGTGTCATACAGTCCAACTGGCACACCTGCCACCATACCTGACGCGAAGCTGCCATCCTGACCTGCATCGATCGCTTTCCATTTAGCGCGAATGCCGACACGGCAGGCAAAGCCGTCACAGGCCGCCAGCTCTTTTTCGCGCTGCGCTTTTTGTTTCTGACTCAGGTAGTTATTATCTACTGCGTTTTTACCAACATCATGTCCCGCCACAGCGCCTGCGGATGAATCCGTTGCCAGTCCTGCCGCCATGGTCGCCGCCAGAGAAGCCAGATTGCTGACTTTCGCTCGCTCAGCGTCACTCAGAGACTCCACTGTTTTACCCGGATAGAGGTAGTTAGCGATAGCTCGCGCCGCCAGTTCACCGCCTGCTGCGCCAACCGCACCGGCAGTGGCATTCGTACCGGAAAGTTCAGCGACTACGCCACCCACAAGAGCATGACCGATAGCGTTCGCGGCGATCTGTCCGGTAGTTGGTTTTTTTTTCATCCTGCAGGGTCAAGTCGCGTATTGCACCCGCCATATAAGGTGCCGCGCCCTGAGCCAGCGCTTTCAGCGGATCGCCACCCGCCAACGCTGTAATGGCAGAGGCGGCGGCACGAATGCCCTTATCCAGATCGCCACCGGCTTTATACTGTTCGCTGATGTCTTTGTACGCGGCGGTACTTTGCACGCGATCCCATCCACATAAAACACGGTGTATCGGCAGTTAACCCCATTCATCACTCCCAGCCCATCAAAACCGAGCGTTGCACTGATTATCTGAATTCACGATAAGGTTAAAAGCCTTTTACTTTAAATAGATGTAATAGTGCGAGACCAAGCCCCCCAATCCCTCCACCATAAAGACCGATCTTTACCATGTGTAAGATATCTTTCCAGCTAGTATTAAACTCATCGCCAAGCAACCATGATAACGATGAAAAAAAAAGCTTTCCGAACACAGATAAAGCGATCATTGACAAAATAGTCACAACTAAAATCAATAAGGACTGAACACTTCTGACATAAAAATCATTCTTCATGACCATTCCCTAATTTTTTCAGTACATTACCGGCCTCGCTTCCGCTTCCTTCGGATATAACTGACGAACCGATGTTACTTATACCACTAGGGATCTTACTCGGTAGCATTTCTTTGGAGATACCCAACTGCCCCTTGACTTCACTATATTTCAGTAAGTTGGGATCGAATTTCGGATTCCAGCCGCCAGTGGCCCACTTACCTGCCGCATTTGCCACTGGCTTCACAATATAATTACCCACGCCATAACCGAAACCTGCACCCGCACCTGTCGTTATTGCTCCAATCAACGGATCGTCCCCATTGATCGTGTTGGTCAGTGTACCACCTGCGGCATTCCAGCCTACCGTTCCCCAAAGGCCATTCCCCATACTGATAACATTTACCCAACCCGCAATCCCTGCATTAATCGGATTCACTTCCCCATTATCAGCATACTGAACGCCTGCATTTGCTCCAGCCCCCAACAGCCACATGGCCGCAGCAGGCCCACTTAACGCGGCAACTCCCGCCGTATTGGCAATACCGGCAGAAACTACCGCATTACCTTCAGCGGTTTCTTTCACTACCTTCGCTTTACAGTCTGTATCACAGTCGGGACTTTTACCGAACCAGAACCCTAATGCTGTTCCGGCATCTGCTCCCAAAGCGTTATTATCAACCGCATTCTTACC
>NZ_JACDRR010000057.1 GCF_013449375.1 Pectobacterium sp. CFBP8739
GTAAAAATCCACCTCTTCAAGAGGTGGCTTTAAGTGGGGCCCCCTAGAAGGGGGCCTTGTCCGTTTTAATCCTGCAATAATTCCATTTGCTGTTCGTACTCTTGGTCTTTCTTATCCTGATGCCTCACGTAACGTCTGATAATTTCTTCGTTCACTCCCACCGTGTCCGCAAAGTATCCTCTAGCCCAAAAGTGATTGCCCCACAGTTTCTTTCTTATATGCGGGAATTTATTGTAGAGACGAATTGCCGTGCGCCCTTTCAGGACGTCCATTAGCGTTGAAATTGAGAGTTTCGGTGGAACCATCACTACAAGATGAACATGGTCTGGTTGAACATTTAGTTCCAATATCTCGCAATCTTTCATATTGCAAAGTATGTAAATCGAACGGTAAAGCTCTTTCCCTACTGTGCCCGTTAAAATCTTGTAGCGATATTTTGGGGTCCAAACCAAGTGGTATTTGCAACGCCAAAACACATGTGCTGAACTTCTATAACTGCTCATGTCAGTGATTTCCTTCTTACTTGTGGTGAGTAAGCTGGAATTTTCTGGCATGGGCTTCCTTCAGGCTATAGCCTCACAGGGACAATCACCACCTCCTGAGGAGGTGGTTTAAGGCTGACAATTAAA
>NZ_JACDRR010000058.1 GCF_013449375.1 Pectobacterium sp. CFBP8739
TCAGGATCGTCCCTATGACCCGATAGGTTTACTGGGTGGTATCCGGCCTCAAGCGTATGTGCATAATCCTCTCACTTGGGTTGACCCGCTGGGGTTAACGGAAAAAGAAGGCGTCACAACCTTTTATCATGCTGGGAATATACAAGGCCCTATAGATCCTTCAAAAGGTCGGGCCAATTTAGATTTTAACCCAGCAGGCCAAGGCGGTTTTTATGTGACAACAGACAAAGTCCAAGCGGAAGAATGGTCAAAACTACGCGATCACCCTACGATCGCCCAGTTTGATATTCCGAATTCTGAACTCACAAAACTTGATATCAAAGATTTCAGCTCAGCCAATGGTGAGTGGGCTGATTTTGTGACTCAAGGCAGAGCTGGGACTCTTTCCCATAGTCATGATGCTGTGAGTGGCCCGATGTTGGGGAATCCAGGAGCGGTGAAAAGAGGAAAGGTTCCGACAAGTAAAGGCAGCCAGTTTGCTATTTTTTCTGATGAAGCAGCAAAATTATTCGACAGATTTAAATTATAGGGATGAATATTGTGATAGATGATATAAATATATCTGATAACTTGATTTTCTATGATAATCAAACTGGTGATGAAGTTATATTTAATTATCGCACTTGGTGCGAGGTGATAATTGCTGTGATTTTTAAATATACTGAAAAGACCAAAGAAGAAAGTGATTTTTTAGTTTATTCTAGCCAGCTAATAAAAAATGCTACTAATAGCTATATGTCAGTTGTGTTGTGTAGTCATGAGATTGAGTACCATTGGGCTATGTTGATAGCATATGGTGATTTATATTGGAATAATGGAATCAGTCAAGATGAACCTGATGGATATTGGGAATGGGAATCTGAATACAGAAAGGCTAACTGTTTAGCTGAAGAAAGCTTTGTCTTTATTGATTGATTTTTAGCCGGAAGTGATCTGATGATCCTTCCGG
>NZ_JACDRR010000059.1 GCF_013449375.1 Pectobacterium sp. CFBP8739
TCACGAGAACTCATAAAGCCTCTAAGCGCATCCGCTTTCCAGGCTTTCACTTGTTCTACATACAAGCCTTTAGCACGGCAATACTCGCTCAATTCAGCTTCATTCAAACTGGCCGTGTCAACGACAGTGGCAAACTTAGCTTCTGCTGACCATTGGTCTGGTGTTGATTTATTTCCCGGCACAGGGCGACCTTGTTGTTTGGCTTTATCCCGCCAATTATACAAGGTTTGCAGTCCAATCCCTTCATTGCGTGATACTTCTGCCACGGTAATATTTAATGGTGGCAATAACTTGCTTAGTATCTCTTGTTTACGTTCTTCACTGTAACTCGGCACATTCAAGCCTTAACCCC